>SYDB01000202.1 GCA_005786815.1 Burkholderiales bacterium | reverse complement strand
GAGATTAAAAAATCTAAAAACTCTTGACGCATTTCTGGGCTGACCTGCGAGAAACGTTCTGCTACTTCTTTCGCAAATTGTTCGTCACGCTGGAAATGGTCATGGTTGTTATCCCCTTCGTATTCGGCCATCATCTTGTCCCACTCGGCGCGCATAGGGGAGACATCGAGTCGATCCATGGCAGCAAAATCAGTGGTGTAAAAACGCGGACTGAGCATGGTGCTTTCCACAGCTTTTTCAGATGCTTTTGCAGCGGTATCAATGGCTGAATAGGTTTGCATAAAACGTTACTCCGGTTTTTAAAAAAATGACACTGCTGCTTTATTCAGGTCGTATTGCAAGGAAGCGTGTGAATTCAGCAGTATTGGTTGGGCCAAAGGACTCTAGGTCCACCCGTTGCCCAGTACTCGGATCAAACAACGTGACGCGTCCATCGACGCGTGCGATCAAATCAAAAGGCGCAGACGACCCAATGCCGCGGGAATATCTTTCGCGTGACAAAGCTCGAAGAGCACCTCGCACAAAGCCTTGCTCTCCGTGTAACACCGTCAAGGTTTCGCCCGTGACGCCATCTTCCACACGGACACCGCCATCTTTTTGATCCTGAAAAACAAGGGAGCGTTGCAAGGCTGCAGCTGCTGCCTTTTGGTCTGGACCATTGCCCGTCACGCGAATTAGCCCCACAGAAATAAGAGAGAACGCCAAAATTGCAGCGGCGCAATACAAAACCCACTGCGGAAAATGATCAGGCGCCGCTTTTCTTGTCAAAGTGGATGCATGTGCTTGGCTCATGTCAAGCTCACTTGCAAGTTATTGGCCTGAGTGTTGACGCTTTGCTCGGAGGGCGTTGCATTTGCGGCCATGCCTGTGGCTTGCGTCCAAGCATCACGCAACTTCACAGCCACCTCTTGCACATCGGATATCGCTCGCAGGGTGGGTTCTGGCTTGCTGATTCTCCAAGGCCGCACACTGGGCCACAAGTGAACCCATCCAATGCGGTCTGAGCCCTGCAGGACCAAAGTGATATCTCCGAAGCCGGACTCCAACAAGCGAACATCCGAAGAGGCGATTTGCTTTAACGGCAAGTTAAAGGTTACGGTGAGCACTATGCCTAAGCGCATCACCACACGTTTGTTAGTTAAGGTATAGACGGTGGTGCGTGAAGTCATATAAGCCAACAGCCAAACTGAGGCAAGGCCTAATAAAGATAGTGGAGCGATCCATTTGATCGCCTGCAGCACAGCCATGGCATCTGCCTGCGCCTCAAGCGCTGGCCAAGCGCAGGCAACAATTAGTAAGATGAAATAAACCACCAGCTTTTTGATGTGAAAGGCAGAAGCGGCCAGAGCGCCCACATCGGGCGAGCCTTGCCAAACGATGAATTCATCCTGCGGCAATCTTTCAGGCAACCCAAACTGAGGTTCAAACTCGTGTTCATGGCCAAGGTTTTCAATAGGCATTTTTATTCCTCATCAGCTGTTCATGAATTAAGTGTCACGTAACTTAGACAGATTCGTATTAAGTGTAATCCCTAGTTAACACGTTTATTGTCAATTTATGTTGACAGTCTTATATTTAAACTTTAAAGTTGCCTCAGTTCATTTGTAATGAAAGTAGGTCATGCAGCAGTCTCAGCCACAGGTTTTGTACACACCAGAGCAGCGCGTCAAGCGCGATGCCACTCGGTGGACCTTGGTGCAAGGCGTGCTGGCTCCTGTTCAATTCTTAGTTTTCTTAGTCAGCCTCTATCTGGTAGTGAATAGCTTGAAAACAGGCGAAAACACCGAATGGGCCTTGGCTTCGGTAGTACTCAAAACTTTGGTGCTTTACGCCATCATGATCACAGGCTGTATTTGGGAGAAGGTTGTTTTCGATAAATACCTTTTTGCCCACGCCTTCTTTTGGGAAGACGTTGTCAGCATGTTGGTGATGGCTCTGCACACCGCTTATCTGTGGGTTTGGTGGCAAGGCAATTGGTCAGCCAATGACCAACTTTTACTGGCTTTGACTGCCTACATCACCTACGGCATCAATGCAGCCCAGTACATCAGAAAACTTCGTATGGCACGTTTGCAAAAGCCTTTTGAAAACTTCGGCGAACCTAATGCGCAGGTGAGTGCATGAATTCAGTCATTCCTATCCGCGCAGAGTTTGGTAGAGGCTGTACAGACGTCAAGCCTTTGATGGAGCGCGGTCAGCGTGAGGTGTTTTGCGGT
Organism: Burkholderiales bacterium; assembly: GCA_005786815.1. Lineage (GTDB taxonomy): Bacteria > Pseudomonadota > Gammaproteobacteria > Burkholderiales > Burkholderiaceae_C > Limnohabitans. The sequence goes on along the minus strand of SYDB01000202.1, from coordinate 5,572 downwards.
TTAACCGGCATCATTTGGCTGCATCGCAAAATTCAAGACGCCTTCTTCTTGGTAGTTGGATCACGCACTTGCGCACACCTTATTCAATCTGCGGCAGGTGTCATGATCTTTGCTGAACCCCGATTTGGCACAGCCATCATCGATGAGCGTGACTTGGCAGGATTGGCCGATGCGAATGTTGAACTCGATCGCGTGGTCAATCAGCTGTTGGCGCGCCGTCCAGAAATTAAGCTGCTGTTCTTGGTGGGCTCATGCCCCTCTGAAGTGATCAAGTTAGATTTATCCCGCGCCGCCTCTAGGCTTTCTGCGCAGCATTCTCCCGCTGTGCGTGTGTTGAATTATTCGGGAAGCGGAATCGAAACCACCTTCACCCAAGGTGAAGACGCTTGCTTGGCATCGATGGTGCCAGACATGCCTTCGAGCCCAGACAAAGCAGAACAAGAATTGTTGATTGTGGGCACTTTGGCCGATGTGGTGGAAGACCAATTCGTGCGTATCTTGAACCATATGGGTATTGAGCGCGTTCGATTCTTCCCGCCACGCCGTGCGCAAGACCAAGTGTCTATTGGTCTCAACACACGCCTGCTGTTGGCACAACCCTTTTTGGGCGAAACAGCCCGCGTGATGCAAGCGCGCGGTGCGAGTTTGTTGTCTGCACCATTTCCCTTGGGCATTGAGGGCACAACGGCTTGGTTGCAATCAGCCGCTTCGTCTTTCGGTGTGGCGCAAGACCGCTTTCAAGCCGCACTGGCAGCGCCTGTAGCCAGGGCTACGGCGTCATTGGCGCGCGCCAAATTGCATTTGGAAGGTAAGAGCATCTTCTTCTTTCCTGACTCACAACTTGAAATTCCATTAGCGCGATTTTTGTCGCGAGAACTGGGAATGAAATTGCTGGAAGTCGGTACCCCTTATTTGCATCGTCAGCATATGGCGGTAGAGCTGACCATGCTGCCTGAAGGTACCTTCCTATCGGAAGGACAAGATGTTGAAAAACAGTTAGATCGTTGTCGCGCTTTACACCCCGATATGGTGGTGTGTGGCTTGGGCTTAGCCAATCCGCTGGAGTCTGAAGGCATGACCACCAAATGGGCGATTGAATTAGTTTTCACGCCTATTCAGGGCTTCGATCAAGCTGGTGATTTGGCTGAATTATTTACCCGTCCGTTGTTGCGCCGCATGCGTCTTGCCGCTTAAAGGACTTACCAACATGCAACTCACACTCTGGACATACGAAGGACCGCCCCATGTGGGCGCGATGCGTGTGGCTACGGCTATGGAAGATGTGCACTACGTCTTGCATGCACCCCAGGGTGATCCCTACGCCGATTTGTTATTCACCATGATCGAGCGTTTACAAAAGCGTCCGCCTGTGACCTACACCACTTTCCAAGCACGTGATCTGGGTGGCGATACGGCCGAGCTTTTCAAAACTGCTGCACGAGAAGCCTTTGAACGTTTCTCGCCTAAAGCTATGTTGGTAGGTTCGTCTTGTACCGCTGAGCTTATTCAAGACGATCCTGGTGGTTTATGCAAAGCACTCAACTTACCAGTCCCTGTCGTTGCGCTGGAATTACCTTCCTATCAGCGCAAAGAAAACTGGGGTGCTTCTGAGACTTTTTACCAATTGGTGCGTAATTTGGCGTTGCCTAAAGACGCAGTTACAGCGTCTGCATCTACTAAGCCCCGCTGCAACATATTAGGACCCACCGCATTGGGTTTTAGACATCGCGATGACTTGACTGAAATTCGTAAACTGCTGACCGACATAGGTATCGAAATCAATGTGGTGGCCCCGCTCACGGCTACGGTTGCTGATATCGCTAAATTGGCCGATGCAGACTTTAATGTGGTGCTCTACCCTGAAATTGCCAATTTGAGTGCGCAGTGGTTGCAGCGTAATTTCAAACAACCACATACCAAAACTATTCCTATTGGAAATTCAGGCACACGCGCTTTTATTCAAGAGGTGGCGCAATTGGCGGGGATTGATCCCAAAGCGGCGCTTGAAAAAGCCGTTTCTCGTGCCGCTTGGTATGCCAAATCGGTGGACTCCACCTACCTAACGGGCAAACGCGTCTTTGTATTTGGAGATGCCACACACGCCGTCGCTGCTGCACGCGTAGCTGCGCAAGAGATGGGCTTCACGGTCGTCGGTATTGGCACATACAGCCGCGAATTTGCCCGCGAGGTAAGAGAGGCTGCAAGCCTATACGGGGTTGAGGCCTTGATCAGTGATGACTATTTAGAAATAGAAGCACACATTGCCGAGTTGAACCCTGAACTCGTGCTTGGGACACAAATGGAACGCCATATTGCCAAGCGTTTGGGCGTGCCGTGTGCGGTGATCTCTGCGCCAGTGCATGTGCAAGATTTTCCAGCCAGGTATTCACCCCAAATGGGATTTGAAGGTGCCAATGTCTTGTTTGACTCTTGGGTGCATCCGCTCATGATGGGCCTTGAAGAACATTTGATTGGAATGTTCAGGGGCGACTCAGAGTTTCATGAGGATGCAGCGCCATCGCATTTGGGCGGAAACGGTCACGCGCAAAGTAATCACGGCAATACAAAAGCAACGCAGCCTAGTGACACAGGAGAGTCAACGGATGTTGCTACGGCAGAAACCATCACCGTTTCGGGTTGGGATGCTGGTGCAGAAAAAGAACTGAAAAAAATACCATTTTTCGTGCGAGGGAAAGCCAAGAGAAATACCGAACGTTTCGCCATGGAGCGGGGCATCTCGGTAATCACTACGGAAACACTGTATGAATCTAAAGCTTACTTCTCTCAGCAATAAGCCTACATCGCGTGACACCACCCCCATCCGTTTGGTGGTGGTGACGATGGACACGCACTTTGCCAGTTCCTTCAATCGTTCTAACGATGCGTTAAAGCGCGACTATCCAGGCCTGACTTGGACACTGCATGCAGCCTCGGAGTACACGGGTAACGATGCCTTGATTGCGAAATGCAAAGCCGATATTGCATCGGCCGACATCGTGTTGTGCGGTATGTTGTTTTTGGAAGACCATTTCCTTCCTATCTTGGATGATTTGCGCGCACGGCGCATGCACTGCGACGCCATGGTTTGCATGGCTAGTGCTACCGAAGTCACTCAACTTACCCGTTTCGGTCAGTTTGATATGAGTAAGCCTGCCAGTGGCCCGATGGCCTTGCTGAAAAAATTACGCGGCGGTGGCGGTAAAGACAAGAAGCCGACAACAGGCGGTGCCGCGCAAATGAAAATGTTGCGCCGCCTCCCCCAGTTACTGCGCTTTATTCCTGGCACAGCGCAAGACGTGCGTTCGTACTTCATCACTTTGCAATATTGGCTGGGTGGCTCTGATGACAATGTATTGAACATGGTGCGTCACCTGATTGACCGTGGTGCCGATGGTCCGCGTAAATCACTGCGTGGTAGTGTCAAAGTACAGCCTCCCATTGACTATCCTGAGGTAGGCGTCTACCACCCCCGGATGGCCGGGAAATTCAGTGAAGAAGCCAGTGCATTGCCTACGCCGAATGGAATGGCGGTAAAAGGCACCGTTGGTATTTTGTTGTTGCGCTCTTATTTGTTATCCGGCAATGCAGGTCACTATGACGGCGTCATAGCAGCTCTTGAGTCAAAAGGTTTGCGCGTCATACCTGCTTTTGCTGCCGGTTTGGACTCTCGTCCCGCCATCGACACTTTTTTCATGAAGAATGGCCAAGTCTGTGTCGATGCCGTGGTGTCGCTGAGCGGTTTCTCACTGGTAGGTGGCCCCGCATACAACGACGCCAAAGCTGCGGAAGAGGTTCTGGCAAAACTGGATGTGCCTTATGTTGCAGCACACCCCGTTGAATTTCAAACCTTGGACCAATGGGGTGGTTCTGATCGTGGTTTGTTGCCCGTTGAAAGCACCATCATGGTGGCGATTCCGGAGCTTGATGGTTCTACCAGCCCCATGGTTTTTGGTGGACGCCCAGGTGCGGCCGGCGTGACATGCACTGGCTGTCACCATGCCTGTACTTTTGGTGAAAGCACAAGCGCACAAGACATGCACTCTTGCCCAGAGCGCGCCATTATGTTGGCGGCACGTGTCAGCAAGATGGTGGCTTTGAAGCGCAGCGAACGCAAAGACCGCAACGTAGCGATTGTGTTGTTCAATTTCCCACCCAACGCTGGCAATATTGGCACCGCAGCTTTCTTGGCTGTTTTTGAATCGTTGTGGCATACCTTGATCGCCATGAAGGCGCAGGGTTACCAAGTGGACATGCCAGATAGTTTGGATGATTTAAGAGATGGCTTGCTACATGGAAACGCCGCGCAATATGGGGCAGATGCCAACGTGCATGCCTTGATATCAGCAGACGATCATGTCAAGCGCGAGCGCTGGCTCAAAGAGATTGAAGCACAGTGGGGTCCTGCACCAGGCACTCAGTTGAGTAACGGCAGTTCAATTTTTGTATTGGGCAAGAAGTTTGGCAATGTGCTGGTCAGCGTACAACCATCGTTTGGTTATGAAGGCGACCCGATGCGCCTGTTGTTTGAAAAAGGTTTGGCACCGACACACGCGTTCTCAGCTTTTTATCGCTATCTGCGTGAAGATTTCAAAGCGCACGCAGTGCTCCACTTTGGCACGCATGGTGCGCTGGAATTTATGCCTGGCAAACAGTCTGGTATGAGCGGCACTTGCTGGCCCGATCGTTTGATTGATGACTTGCCCAATCTCTATTTGTACGCATCCAATAACCCTTCTGAAGGTGCGATTGCCAAACGTCGCTCAGGCGCAACCTTGATCAGCTACTTAACGCCACCCATTACGCAAGCGGGCCTGTACAAAGGTTTGAGCGAGTTGAAGTCATCCATTGAAAGGTGGCGCACTTTGGAGCAGAGCAATAGCGAGCGCGTTGCTTTGGCAGCGGTTATTCAAGGGCAAGCTGTTGTGCTTGATTTGGTGCCTGCAGAACCTGCTTGGGACCTTGCCACCATGGGCGCGCAACTCGACACAGAAGTGATGCGCTTGTCCGAGCAACTTCTTGAACTGGAGTACGCACTGGTTCCCTATGGTTTGCATGTAGCAGGTCGCGTACCTAGCGCAGCCCAGCAAGTCGATATGTTGATGGCCATGGCAGAAGCAAACCACGGCATGCAAGTAGAGCGCGCAGCTGTAGAGGCTTTGGTCGAAGGACATTCTCCTGAGCTGGCTTTGTCTGCAGCCGGCTTGCCCCGCAATCACTCCAGCTTAGAGGTCTTGCGTGCCTTGGTAGAACCGCGGGCCCACTTGGCCGTTGACACAGAAGTCTCTGCCATACTGCGCGCTTTGGACGCTAAGTACATTCGACCTGCACCGGGCGGTGATATTTTGCGCACACCGGCTGTGTTGCCTACGGGTCGCAATATCCACGGTTTTGATCCCTTCAGAATTCCAAGTGCCATGGCGGTTCGGGATGGCAGAGTCCAAGCCCAATTGCTCATTGATCGCCATTGTGCGGATGGCAACCCCTTGCCTGAATCCATTGCCATGGTGCTTTGGGGCAGTGATAACTTGAAGAATGAAGGAGCCCCCATTGCTCAGGCTTTGGCCTTGATGGG
>SYDB01000012.1 GCA_005786815.1 Burkholderiales bacterium | reverse complement strand
TGCGCCATCAAGAGGTGAACTATCTTGGTGTTGCGCGTGTTCTAGATGCTGTCTTGCCGATTTTTCTGGATCAAAAACGTGGTCACATCAGCCTGATTGCCAGTGTTGCTGGCTACAGCGGCTTGCCTAATAGTTTGGCTTATGGACCCACCAAAGCAGCGATGATCAATTTGGCAGAGTCTTTGTATTTCGACCTCTCGCCCCTAGGCATTGGTGTAAGCGTGGTCAATCCTGGTTTTGTGGCTACGCCTTTGACTGCGCAAAACAAGTTCGATATGCCAGCGTTGTTGCAGCCCGAGCAAGCCGCCGCCTATATGCTGGAAGGCTGGGCGGACGGAGAGTTTGAGATTCACTACCCCAAACGTTTTTCACGCTGGTTGAAGTTCATGCGCCTCTTGCCTTACCGTTGGTACTTTGCCATGGTGCGATCCGCAACGAAAATGTGAACGCTTTAATTGGCGCATATCCCAACAACCATTTCGCATAAGTCATGACGATCTCTAGTGAAATATCACCAGACACCCCAGAGCAAGCGGCTTTGCGTGTTGTCCAGTTTTATGAAACCCTTGCGCCCCATGGCTTAGCACTGATAAAAGATTTTTATTGTGCGGATGCGCTATTCAAAGACCCCTTCAACGAGGTAGAAGGCGTTGATGCCATTGCTGCGATTTTTTCGCACATGTTTGATGCTCTGATTCAACCCCGCTTCGTCATCACACAACAAGTTCAACAAGGTGAGCATTGTTTTGTGACGTGGGACTTTCTATTTGCGATGCGCAAATTCGAACCCAACATAACGCAAACAATTCGTGGTGCAAGCCATTTGGTCTTTCGCCTAGAAGATGGCGTGTGGCGCGTAGCCATCCACCGCGACTATTGGGACGCGGCTGAAGAACTTTATGAAAAATTGCCAGCAGTTGGCGCGCTCATGCGCTGGCTAAAGAAGCGCGCCAATAATTAAATGACTGTTTAAGCCGCTGTTGGGCTTGTGTCTTTAAACGATGGGCGTTGCGCCATGCGCTCATACATTTGCGCCAAGTTGGTGTGTGCGCCTCGCCAGTCAATTTGTGGGAAACGGAAATCTAAATAGCCCAGAGCCGTCGCACATGCGATATCAGCCAAACTCATATGGCTGGCCACACAGAATTGACGGTCAGCCAATGCGCGGTCCATCGCGACGAGGCTGTTATCCACCTTTTCCAGTTGACGGTCTATCCATGCCTGCGAACGTTCACCTTCTTTGCGTCCCGGCCAATTGGCTTCGAGTCGCGCCAAAATCGCAGCGTCTAAAACGCCGTCTGCCAGTGCTTCCCAAGTTTTAACTTCGGCACGTTCACGTCCGTTGGCTGGAATCAGTTTGCCAACGGGTGACAAAGTATCTACATATTCAACGATGACGCGCGAGTCAAACAAGGCTTCGCCACCTTCCATCACCAAACAGGGAACTTTTCCTAGCGGGTTGTATTGGGCCATGACCGTGTCGGCTGCCCATACGTCTTCAGTGACAAACTGGTATTCCAGTTTTTTCTCGGCCATAACAATGCGCACTTTGCGGGCATAGGGACTTGTGATTGCGCCAATAAGCTTCATAAACAATTTCAAAATTGAGATTATTCTATTTTAAAGAGTTCAGCCATACCTTGCCGATAGAGTGCTGCGCCTAAAATCTGCTAATGATGCTTACATCCAACATGACCCAAGTGACGGCTTTGTCACCATTAGATGGCCGCTATGCAGCCAAGCTCGCCACATTGCGCCCTTTGATGAGTGAGCAGGGTTATATGCACCGTCGCGTGCAAGTCGAGTTGGCATGGTTTGCTGCACTCAGTGATGCGGGCTTTGCTGAATTCACGCCATTAAGTGCAGATGCCCGTAAATATCTAGTAGCGCTAGTCACACATTTTTCGACTGAAGATGCACTTGCCATCAAAGAGATTGAGAAAAAAACCAACCACGATGTCAAAGCGGTCGAGTATTGGATCAAAGACAAATTTAAAGCATGCACACATGCCAATGTTAAAAAAGAACTAGAGCACAGCGCTGAATTTGTGCACTTTGCCTGCACCAGCGAAGACATCAACAACACCAGCCATGCTTTGCAATTGCAAGCTAGCCGCGAGCAAGTGGTGCTGCCCATGCTCGACGCCATCATCACCAAACTGCGCGACATGGCGCATGCCTATGCCGATGTTCCGATGTTGAGTCGTACCCACGGCCAAACAGCTAGCCCCACCACCGTAGGCAAAGAGATTGCCAACGTCGTGATGCGTTTGCGCGCTGGGCGCGAGCGGATTGCCAAGGTGGCCATTCTTGCCAAGATGAACGGCGCAGTAGGCAACTACAACGCCCATTTGAGTGCTTGGCCTGATTTCGATTGGGAAGCATTTAGCCAACGCGTCGTAGAAACGCCTGCGCCTGTTGGGCTGGGTCTTGATTTTCAGGCATACAGCATTCAGATCGAACCGCATGACTACATGGCTGAGTTGTTTGATGCGATTGCGCGCACCAACACCATACTCATAGATTGGTCGCGCGATGTATGGGGTTATGTGTCCTTGGGTTATTTCAAACAAAGTTTGAAAGCTGGCGAGATTGGCTCGAGCACCATGCCGCACAAAGTCAACCCGATTGATTTT
>SYDB01000201.1 GCA_005786815.1 Burkholderiales bacterium | reverse complement strand
CCGTCTTCTTGGTAAGCAATGATGGAAGGGGTGGTGCGCGCGCCTTCGGCGTTTTCGATCACCTTGGTGGTGTTGCCTTCCATGATGGCCACGCACGAGTTGGTGGTGCCTAAGTCAATGCCAATAATTTTTCCCATTTTTTTCTCCGGTAATTTCTAACAATTCAGATGAGGAACAGTTGTGGATAACTTTTCCGATTTCAAGTCTTTGCGTCTTGTATTAACTGATTTAAGTCAGCATTTGCGCGTTTTTTACGCAGCCCATTTCATTTATTTAGGGGCTGAGACAGTCACAAGTGCTGGGCGCAAAACACGCTCGGCAATCAGATAGCCTTTTTGCAAAACAGTCACCACGGTGTTGGGCTCTTGTTCGACTGGCACCACGCTGATAGCTTGGTGTTGGGCTGGGTCAAACTTGGTGCCGGCAGCTGGGTCGATCGCGACGATCTTGTTGCGTTCCATGGCGCTTCTGAGTTGGCGAAGCGTCGCTTCAGCACCTTCGCGAATTTGCTCAGGCGTTGCGCTTTGAATGGCAAGGCCTGCTTCTAAGCTGTCGAGCACAGGTAGCAAGCTGTCAGCGAAGCTCTCCAGCGCAAACTTGCGGGCTTTAGACACTTCTTCGTCCGCACGGCGGCGGGCGTTTTGTACCTCGGCTTGGCCACGCACAAACTGGTCTTGTAATTCAGCAACTTTGGCTAGAAGAATGGCAACTTCAGCTTGGGCAGCCGCTAAGGGGTCAAGAGGCTCAGAACTTTCGGGCGGTGGGGTCCCAGGAGGTTGCTCACCTGCATGCGCGGAACTGCCAGTTGGGCGGGTCATGTCGCTAGGCTGGTCATGACCTTGCGATTGAGAAGCATGCAAAGGGCCGTTATGAGATTGAGGGTCGGACATAGTCTTTAAACAGATGACTGGAAGGAACTGGAGGTATTGAGGATTTGAGGGCTAAAACCACAAGTTCAAGAGGGAAACAGCCAAAAAATTGACGAAAGAGAAGCAAAAAGGGGCTCTGAAGCCCCTTTTTTGTAATGCAAAAGAACTTATTCGACGGCGATCAACTCGACATCAAACTTCAAAGTGGCGTTAGGGGGAATGACGCCACCCGCACCGCGCGCGCCGTAGCCGAGTTCGGGGGGAATGATCAACGTGCGTTGTCCGCCAATCTTCATACCTTGGACGCCTTCGTCCCAACCCTTGATCACCATGCCTGCGCCTAGCGAAAACTCAAAAGGGTCTTTACGGTCGCGGCTGGAGTCAAACTTGGCGCCTTGCTCGCCGTCTTCATAGAGCCAGCCGGTGTAATGCACAGTGACAAATTGGCCAGATGCAGCTTCGTCGCCATCCCCCACGACGGAGTCGGTGAATTGCAAGCCGGAGGGTGTGGTGTTCATGTGACGTCCTTTTTATTAGTCAGGCAAAAAGGTTGCCAGTGTACTCACTGCTGCCTGCATGGAATGCTTGCACAATCACCGACTCAATTCAACGCAAAGGAGTTGCCCTCTTGGCACATGCTTTTCAAATCCAAGAGACTGAGGTCGAAATCACAGCAGTGCGCGCGCAAGGGGCGGGCGGTCAAAACGTCAACAAGGTCTCTAGTGCCATCCATTTGCGTTTTGATATTGGCGCTTCCTCTCTGCCCGATGACGTCAAAGACCGCTTGCTGGCGCTGAACGACAACCGCATCACCCGCGACGGCGTCTTGGTCATCAAAGCCCAAGAACACCGTAGCCAAGACATGAACCGCATCGAAGCCTTTGCACGTTTAATGGATGTGGTGCAGTCGGTTGCGAAACCGCCCAAGAAACGTCGCCCCACTCAACCTACATACGCCTCCAAGCAAAGGCGCTTGGAAGGCAAAAAGAAGCTCTCTGAAATCAAGTCTGGGCGCAGCAAAGTGCTTTAATAAGCGGCCAGAATACATCTTTAGCATAAGGAGACAACCATGCACCCCTTCACCGAACCGAAACACACCGTTTCTTGGATGCGTAGAAGCGCTATCGCTTTTTGCTTGGCCTTGCCGCTGTTTGCACAAGCCCAAGCTTGGCCGAATAAACCGATCAAATGGATCATTCCCTATCCACCAGGTGGCATCACTGATAACGCTACGCGTATGGTGGTACAAAAAATCACCGAGCAAACTGGCTGGACCATCGTCATTGAGAACAAACCAGGTGCCAACTCCATCTTGGGGGCGGACCTCGCGGCACGCGCTACACCTGACGGCTACACCTTTGTCACCGTGATTGGCGCCCATGCTGCCAATGCCACGCTATATGCGGGACGCTTGCCCTATGACCCCGTCAAGAGTTTTGCTCCCGTTTCCCTGGTCGGAATCGCCCCTTTGTTGATGGCAGTTAATAACAACCTTCCTGTGAAGGACGTGAAAGAACTGGTGGCTTATACAAAGGCCAATCCTGGCAAGGTTTCCTTCGGGTCATCTGGTGTAGGCGCGGCCGCGCATTTGACGCAAGAGTTATTCAAGCAAGTTACGCAAGCTGACATCTTGCACATTCCTTACAAAGGTACCGCTCCAGCGTTGAGCGACTTGATGGGTGGTAATTTACAAATCCTGACCGATACGCCTAGCGCGCTCATGCCCCATGTGCGCAGTGGAAAAATCAAGGCGATGGCAGTATTTGCCAATAAGCGCGTCCCTGGTGCCACAGAGGTTCCGACTATCGCTGAAGCAGGCGGTCCCGCTATTGAAGGATCGACTTGGGTGCTTTTCTTAACCCAGTCCAACGTACCAAGAGACATTGTTAACCGCATGTCTGCTGAAGCGGCTAAAGCCATCAACTCTCCCGATTTGCGCGCCAAGTTTGAATCTTTAGGCATTGAGTCGGTGGGTAGTTCACCCGAGCAAGCGGGCAAGTTTTTGGACGACGAAATCGTGAAATGGGCCAAAGTGATATCCGCTGCTGGGGTGAAAGCCGAGTAAATCTGTTGGGGCTTCTTCAAGGGGCTCTTTTCATTCCATCTCAAATCTCAAATCTCAATAGGCAAGGAATACCTTCGTGAATTTATTTAGTTTGGAAGGCCAAGTGGCCATCATCACCGGCTCTTCGCGCGGCATTGGTCGCGCCATCGCGCTAAGAATGGCCGAGCACGGTGCCAAAGTTGTGGTGTCGTCGCGTAAAGCACCCGCGTGTGAAGAGGTGGTTAAAACCATCCAAGACAAATACGGGAAAGACCGTGCGATAGCGATAGCCGCCAACATCTCTTCTAAAGACGATCTGGCCAATTTGGTAGCGGAGACCGAGCGCCATTGGGGCCGGGTCGATGTGTTGGTGTGCAACGCCGCCAGCAACCCCTATTACGG
>SYDB01000200.1 GCA_005786815.1 Burkholderiales bacterium | reverse complement strand
CGCCCTATGCGTATCCGCTTTACCAAAATGCAAGGTGCAGGCAACGACTTCGTGGTGTTGGATGAAACCCGCGAACGTTTTAATCTTGGCCCTGCGCATTACCGCTATTTGGCAGACCGCCACTTTGGTGTCGGTGCAGATCAAATTTTGACGGTGCGCCCCTCACCACAAGCCGATATCGATTTTGAATATGTCATCCATAACGCCGATGGTGGTGAGGTAGAGCAATGCGGCAACGGTTCACGTTGTTTTGTGCGTTTTGTGCAAGAGCAAGGTTTAACGAACAAAACCTCGGTTCGCGTCAAAGTGCATGGCGGCGTGATTGAGTTGCATGCGCTAGCCAACGGGCAAGTCAAGGTCGATATGGGTGCGCCTGTTATTACTAATCAAGCTTTGCAACTGCAACTTAGCAATGGTGATAAGCCATCCGTTTGTGTTGTTTCCATGGGTAACCCCCATGCGGTTCAATTAGTACAAGACGTTACGACTGCTCCGGTGCTATCCCAGGGCCCTCTCATTGAAAACCACGCAGCGTTTCCAAAGCGCGTCAACGCTGGCTTCATGCAAATCGTGAACCGCAGTGAAATTCGTTTGCGTGTGTTCGAGCGTGGCGTGGGCGAAACACTCTCATGCGGCACAGGCGCCTGCGCTGCCGTTGTCACTGGCATACAGTGGGGCTTGCTAGACCCAAGCGTTTTGGTACACACCCAAGGCGGCGACCTCACGATTGCTTGGCAGGGCGGCGATGCCCCTGTTTGGATGACCGGCCCTGCCAACACAGTCTTTCAAGGCGAAATCAATTTACCTGACACTTTATGAACCCTGCTATGAACCCCATCACTGAAGAAGACATTGCCAATTTTTTAGTCAATACGCCAGATTTTTTTGAGCGTAATGCCGAGTTGTTGGCCGCTGTGCGTTTAAACAGTCCTCACGGTACGCGCGCAGTGAGTTTGCAAGAGCGCCAAGCCGATATGTTGCGCGAAAAAATCCGCGCCTTAGAGATGCGTTTGATGGACATGATGCGCCACGGCACCGACAACGAGGTGCTGATCGAGCGCATGCAGCGTTGGGTCAAAACCTTGCTGATGACCGCCAATGCGCGCGACTTGCCCTACACCATTGCCGACCATATTCAGCACGACTTCATGGTGCCGCAAGTAGCGATCAAAGTATGGGGCGTGGCCGATGACTACCAAATCGAACCTTTTGCGGTGGGTGTTGGCGAGGAAGTCAAAACCTTCGCCGAAACCCTGAGCACGCCTTACGTCGGCATGAACCAAAGCTTTGAAGCCGTGAAATGGTTGCTAGAACCCAGCGCTGCCCAGTCGGTTGCCATGGTGGCTTTGCGCGCCACAAGGGCAGATGACACGCCTCAGACTGCCACAAAGCAACCCGTGATTGGTTTGTTGGTGATGGCGTCGCCAGATGCACAGCGTTACCACGAAGGCATGGGCACAGCGTTCATTGAGCGTCTGGGTGATTTAGCCAGCGCTGCGCTCTCGCATTTGCGATAACGCCTTTAAAACTTAATAAAACCATGGACTGGGTTGCCCGCTACCTTGACCATGTGCGTTATGAAAAACGCCTCGCAGAGCGTACACACGCGCTCTACACCCTAGACCTACAAAAACTCAGCGACTACGCCAAAGTTGCTGGCGTAGCACTGGAAGCGGTGCAATCTAGCCACATACGCCGTTGGGTCTCGCAGATGCACAGTGGTGGGCGCAGTGGTCGAGGCATTGCCCTCATCTTGTCGGGCTGGCGCGGTTTTTACACCTGGCTAGGAAGAGAAGGTGCGGTGCAAAGTAACCCAGTGCAAGACGTGCGCGCTCCCAAAGCACCTAAGCCTCTGCCTAAAGCTTTGAGCGTGGACGACGCCATGCAGTTGGCCGAGTTTTCTGCTGCGCCAGACGTCACCGATCCATGGTTGGAATGCCGCGATGCAGCGATGGTGGAGTTGCTCTACGGTTGTGGATTGCGTGTTGGCGAATTGGTGGGGTTAGATGCACAAGCCAGTAACAGCTCCAAAGGTTGGCTTGAGTTAGAGGGTTGCGAGGCCCATGTATTGGGCAAGGGAAACAAGCGGCGTAGCGTGCCTATTGGTAGCAAGGCGTTAGCGGCAGTGCATGCTTGGTTAGCGGTTCGTGATCAAGGATTGAAGTTGTTGCAACAAGAAGATGCAGCTACAAAAAGTGCAGCAACAAAAGGTACTGCAATAAAAGGAACTGCAAAAAAGGGTGCGTTTCTAGACGATGCGTCAATAGACAAAAAGGTTTCGTCAGAAGTCCAGAGTGCTCTATTTATAGGCCGACATGGCACACGCTTGACCGCCCAAGCCATTTGGCAACGCCTCAAGCAACGCAGCTTAAAGGCGGGGTTGTCCACTCCCGTCCATCCGCATATGTTGCGCCATTCATTTGCAAGCCATCTGTTGCAGTCAAGCAGCGATTTGCGCGCAGTGCAAGAGTTACTCGGGCACGCCAATATCAGCACTACGCAGGTGTACACGCGGTTAGATTTTCAGCATTTGGCCAAGGCCTATGACGCTGCGCATCCCCGTGCGCGTAAAAAATAAAGTAACTAACAATGAAAACGATACGACTCAGAGAAGGTAAGGAGCGCTCAGCGCTGCGCAACCATCCGTGGATATTT
>SYDB01000199.1 GCA_005786815.1 Burkholderiales bacterium | reverse complement strand
ACGCAGCCAGCAAAGGGCATACAGCCATGATGCGCTTATTGATCGAGAACGATGCTTATGTCGACGCCGAGAGCCCCAACGGCACCACGCCACTCATGATGGCAGCGTATTACGCTTCGCCCAATGCTGTCAAACTAATGTTGGAGGAAGGTGCCGATCCCTTACTCAAAAATCAGAACGGTCAAACTGCACTAGATATGGCGCTTGTAAAAGATAAAAAGTTAAGCGTTCAATACATTAGAGCTTTTATAGAAGCATTGAGCTTGAAAGACTGATAACAATTCGCTTTCAAACAAGCCACCGTCGACTTCGAGGCTCTGGGTTCGGGCTGTCTAGCAACAGGGAACGATCTTTCAAATGAGCCTATGTTTTAGCGGTGACTTTGTAGCTCGCTTTTAACTTTACATAATATACATCGTATGCATTTAAATGAAAGATGGCTCATCAAGCATTATCTAAAGATGGCAGTTGCAAAACACTTAATCTATTTCTAAGAATGCGCGTGATGCGCCCACAAAATCAAAGCTTCGCGGTCTTCCACTACCAAGCTCACTTTTTTACCGACTGGCAGACACACCTTGGTTTGCACATGACCAAACGGAAAGTCTGTCAAAGTAGGCGCTTTGATTTGAGTGCGCAACCAATCAACAACGCTTTGAAAGTTAAAACCTTTGTCATGTGGAGTCAGCTTGTATTGGGTAAATTGCCCTAGTACCACCGCTTTTTGCTGAGCCAAAACACCCGAATGCAACAACTGGGTAAGCATGCGCTCAATGCGGTATGGGTGTTCGCTGACATCTTCCAAAAACAAAACGCCCCCCTTGATTTGCGGAAGGTAAGGTGTTCCAAGCAAACTCACCAGCACAGACAAATTACCGCCCCAAAGCACAGCATCTTGCGCCCAAACGCCATCTCGTTTGTGCGACAAAGCACTGGCACACGCCGTTGACAAGCGCCACCCTGCCCCTTCGCCCTGCCCGCTCAGCATGTCGTCAAAGCACGCTTCCATGATGTCATCTGGTTGCTCTTGACCAAAGTCTTCACCTAGCGCAGGCCCTGCCCAAGAATGGCCCCCCGTTTTCGCGAGCAAAGCAGACTGAAACGCCGTGAAGTCGCTCAAGCCCACAAAGTGCGTCCCTTTTTGCACCGCTTTGGCTACTTTTTTGTAGTCAATGCCAGAAAGAATTCTTGTTAAACCATAGCCACCACGGCTAATCAAAGCGACGTCGGCGCCACTACTGGCAGCTCGGTTGATCGCGGCCAATCGGGTGGCGTCGTCGCCAGCGAAACGCATGCTGCTGGTCAGCGCGTCGGCATCCACCTCGACGGAGTGCCCGAGCTTTGTCAAACGTTGGATGCCGCGTTTAAAAGCCTGCTTATCCCGCACTGCGCCACTGGGAGAGTAAATGTAAATATGTGCCATACAACCGATTAAGTGTGACTGGGTTTAAGTATTGTTAAGCGATTTTTCTGTCTTCTTTTGTGCCCGGCGCATTTCAAAAAAGCTTTGCAACACCTGCACGCATTCTTCGGCAAGCACCCCGCCAGTCACTTGCGTTTGGTGGTTGAGTTGTGGGTTGTCGAAGAGATTCAATACCGAGCCCGCAGCGCCAGTCTTAGGTTCGGTGGCGCCGAAGACCACACGCGCAAGACGTGCATGCATGGCAGCGCCGCTGCACATGGCACAGGGTTCTAGGGTGACATAAAGGGTGCAGTCCTCTAGCCGGTAATTGCCCAAGGATTGAGCAGCTAGGCGGAGGGCATTGATTTCCGCGTGGGCGGTAGGGTCGTTTTGACCTAAAGGCGCGTTATGGGCAGAAGCGATGACTTGGCCATCCTTAACCACCACGGCACCAACCGGAACTTCGCCCGCTAGGTAGGCATGCTTGGCTTGCGCCAACGCAAGTTGCATAAAGTGCGCATCTTGCTCAGACATGCGGTAAGCGGACCGCTAGGCCACTTAAAACTTGCGCTTAGCGGCAGGTCCACCTGTATTGGGCGACTTACCTTCGATGTGACGGAATGTCACACGGGCTTTGTTCATGTCATAAGGAGATAGTTCTACGGTGACTTTGTCGCCTTCAATAATGCGGATGCGGTGCAGGCGCATTTTTCCAGCGGTGTATGCAATCAGGGAGTGACCATTCTCAAGGGTGATGCGATAACGCGAGTCGGGCAACACCTCGTTGACGACACCCTTCATCTCGATCATTTCTTCTTTTGCCATGTGTGTAGTCTTTTATCCGTAAATTACCTTAATCCACTATTGTAGGATGCTTCTTGCAAGATTTAAGGAGACCCCCACCATGAAACTTACCCCAGAACAACGCCAGCACTTTGACGAACACGGTTATTTGTTTTTTCCTGGCCTCTTCAACCCACAAGAAACACAAAATTTAGTAGACGCCGTGCCTGAGTTGTACAGCCGCCAAGAGGCTTACAACGTGCGCGAAAAAGGCAGCCAAGCGGTTCGGACCAACTTTGCTGCACACATGTACAGCAAGCCCTTTGCCAAACTGGCGCGCCACCCCCGCATGGTGGAGCCCGTAGAAGACTTGTTTGGCGAAAAACTCTACATGCACCAATTCAAAATCAACGGCAAGATGGCGTTTGAAGGTGATGTGTGGCAATGGCACCAAGATTACGGCACTTGGCTTAATGACGACATGATGCCCACCGAGCGCGCGATGAACGTGGCTATCTTTTTGGACGATGTCAATGAATTCAATGGCCCCTTGATGTTCATTCCCGGTAGCCACAAAAAAGGCGTGGTCGATGCCAAGCACGATCTCACTACCACCAGCTATCCGCTTTGGACGGTCGACAACGCACTCATCACCCAGTTGGTGCAGCGCGCGGGTGACAAAAAAGGCGGCATCGTCAGTCCCACTGGACCTGCTGGCTCGATGATCTTGTTCCACAGCTGCTTGTTCCATGCTTCCACCAGCAACCTCTCGCCTTGGAACAGGGTCAGCGTCTACCTCAGTTTGTGCGCCGTCTCCAACCACATCCGCAGACACAAGCGCCCAGAATTCATCGCGCACAGAGATTTCACACCCCTCGATTGTTTGCCCGATGATTGTTTGATCAAAGACTACCCCGTTGATTTGCCATGGGCCAATGGCATGCCGGCCAGCGCTATGGAAACCTCCTTAGAAGAAATGCAGGTTGCCGCATGAATTTGCATGCCAAGCTTTTACAACGTCAAGCAGAAAAACGGCCTATCCGCATTGGTCTGATTGGGGCTGGCAAATTTGGTTCCATGTACCTCGCGCAAATTCCTAGAACACCTGGCGTGCATTTGGTGGGTATCGCTGATTTATCGCCCGATGCCGCTCGAACCAATCTCGCGCGCGTGGGCTGGAATCCAGAAAAGTTAACCGCCACCAATTTAGACCAAGCCGTTAAAGAAGGCAGCACCTGCATGTCTGACGATTGGCAAAGCTTGGTCCGTAATCCATCCATTGACATCGTGGTGGAGTGCACTGGTTCGCCATTGCACGCTGTCGATCACATTCTTGAATCCTTTGCACATGGCAAACATGTTGTCAACGTCACGGTGGAAGCCGATGCGTTTTGTGGCCCACTGTTAGCCAAACGTGCACAAGCTGCAGGCGTGGTGTATTCGCTTGCATTTGGTGACCAGCCCGCTTTGATTTGCGACTTGGTCGATTGGGCCCGCACTTGCGGCTTTCCCGTGGTGGCTGCTGGACGTGGCCACAAATGGTTGCCCCATTTTTGTGAATCCACTCCAGAGACAGTCTGGGGCTATTACGGCTTAACCCCCGAGCAAGCCGCGCGTGGTGGTTTGAATCCCAAAATGTTCAATAGTTTTTTAGATGGCTCTAAGCCCTCAATTGAAAGCACGGCTGTTTCTAATGCCACAGGTTTGGGTGTTCCCAGCAACGGCTTGTTGTATCCGCCAGCCAGCGTGGAAGACATTCCTTACGTCACGCGCCCTATTTCTGAAGGTGGTGTGTTGGAACGCAAAGGCATGGTGGAAGTCATCTCCTCATTAGAAGCAGATGGCCGACAAATTCCTTACGATATCCGTATGGGTGTGTGGGTCACGGTAGAAGCTGAAACCGATTACATCAAAAACTGTTTTGAAGAATATAACGCGCATACCGATCCATCGGGTCGCTATTTCACACTTT
>SYDB01000198.1 GCA_005786815.1 Burkholderiales bacterium | reverse complement strand
TAGGTCTGCAACTTTTTTTCTTAACCAAAATTGCGGTGATGGCACGCATTGCCCCCGAATCCACCGCTTTCGAGCGCTCACAAGCTTGGCAAATCTTGCAAACCAAGCAACGCTTGCCTTGGCGACAAACTTGGGTTCCCTACAACAAAATTTCTGATCACCTCAAGCGCGCGGTGATTGTGTCGGAAGACGATATCTTTGCCCAGCACGATGGCGTGCAATGGGAGGCCATTGAAAAAGCCTGGGCTAAAAACGCCAAAGCAGAACTGCAAGCTAGCCGCGCCGTACAGAAAAATCCTGCTGTCAAAGTAGTGGGGGGCTCCACCATTACCCAACAATTAGCGAAAAATTTATTTTTAGCAGGCGAACGTACCTTTGTGCGCAAAGGCCAAGAATTTGTGCTGACTTTGATGCTTGAAGCACTGTTACCTAAGCAACGTATTTTGGAGCTCTACCTCAACCATGTGGAATGGGGTGAAGGTGTTTTTGGTGCCGAGGCCGCAGCGCAACATTACTTTGCGAAGTCTGCTGCGCAACTGAGTCCTTGGGAGGCGGGACGTTTGGCAGTCATGCTGCCACGTCCTAAGCATTACCAAAAATTTCCACTGTCGGAATATCTCGCGGGTCGTACCGAGATCATCTTGACGCGTATGCCACGCGCACAACTTCCCTAAAGCCAAGCGATGCGTATCCTAGGAATTGACCCCGGCCTGCGCACCACGGGTTTTGGCGTGGTCGATTTAGAAGGACAAACATTACGCTATGTCGCCAGCGGAACAATTCGCACCGATAAAGTCGAAAAAGGGTTATTACCACAACGTTTAAAAGTTTTATATGACGGTATCCATGCGGTGATTGCGCGTTACCAACCGGCTTGCAGCGCGGTTGAAATTGTGTTCGTCAACGTCAACCCACAAGCGACTTTGTTATTGGGCCAAGCCCGTGGCGCATGTTTGACCGCACTTGTATCGTGCAATTTACCTGTTGCAGAATACACCGCATTGCAAATGAAAAAAGCAGTCGCAGGGCACGGCAAAGCGCAAAAAGCCCAAGTGCAAGAAATGGTGAAGCGTTTGCTCAATCTGCCCACCTTGCCTGGATCTGATGCAGCAGATGCCTTGGGTCTAGCGATCACCCATGCACATGCAGGGCATGTGATGCATCAATTAGCGCAAGAAACATATTTGTCGAGAAGTACGAGCGGCATGTACCGCGCTGGTCGCAGTAAGTAATTACCAAGCAGGGGCTAAATGTGCCAACCCTGGTGGGGCTTGCTGTACGTCTTGGAACGTCACTGTTTCATAGCTATTAGGCTGGCTCAGCAATTCACGTAAGAGTTTGTTATTCATCGCATGGCCTGAACGAAATGCACAGTAAGACGCCAACAAGGGCTTGCCCAATAAGAACAAATCGCCCATGGCATCTAGAATTTTGTGTTTGACGAATTCGTCGTCGTAGCGCAAGCCATCGCTATTCAATACTTTGTAGTCATCCATCACGATGGCATTGTCTAAACCGCCACCCATACCCAAACCATTGGCACGCATCGTCTCCACATCTTTGGTAAAGCCAAAGGTTCGAGCGCGTGCAATATCGCGGGTGTAGACATCTTTGTCCATGTCAAAGACAACGCGTTGTCCCGTTTGATCCACTGCTGGGTGATGAAAGTCGATCTCAAACGTGAGTTTGTAGCCATGGTGCGGATCTAAGCGCGCCCACTTGCTGGACTCGCCTTCCCCTTCTTGCACTTGCACACTTTTGAGAATACGAATAAAGCGCTTAGGGGCGTTTTGCTCCACGATGCCCGCACTTTGTAAAAGAAAAACAAAGGACGATGCCGACCCATCCAAAATCGGCACTTCTTGAGCGGTGATATCGACATACATATTGTCAATACCCAAACCCGCACATGCCGACATCAGATGCTCTACCGTGTAGACCTTGACGCCACCATTCGAAATGGTCGACGCCAAACGGGTATCCGTCACCGCAGTGGCGGTGATAGGAATATCTACTGGGACAGGCAAATCGACTCGCCTAAACACAATCCCTGTTTCAGGTTGTGCAGGCCGCAAGGTGAGCTCCACGCGTTGACCGCTATGGAGACCGACACCAACGGCTTTGGTGAGTGATTGGATGGTTCTTTGTTTCAGCACGCGGCTATTTTCTCCGAATCTCAGTCTGCCTGCTTACGCAAGAACGCTGGAATTTCGTAGTCGTCCATGCCGCCTGAAGACAAAGCATCTACTTTTGCAGCCGCTTGTGTGCGGTTGGTACGCCACACACTAGGCACAGCCATGCTGTTGTAGTCTGGTTGTGTGGCAGTATTACCAACACCCAAGCCAGAAGCCAAGTTACTCAAGCCCGCTGTAGCAGCAGCCATGATGCCTGCTGGTGAAGCATTAGGCGCATTGTGTGTGGTGAAACTGCCTGGGTCTGTGCCAGTGCGCAACACTTGCAACTGTGGTGCGACACGACGGCCACCCGCCAAACCTGTCGCGACAACCGTCACGCGGATTTGGTCACCCAAGGATTCGTCATACGCGGTACCGTAAATCACATGCGCATCAGGCGATGCGAATTTACGGATCGTGTTCATGGCTTCGCGTGACTCAGATAACTTCAATCCACCTTTGGCGGCAGTGATCAACACCAACACACCTTTGGCGCCTGACATATCGACACCCTCAAGCAATGGGCAAGCCACCGCTTGTTCAGCAGCAATACGTGCACGGTCTGGTCCATTGGCTGCCGCAGTGCCCATCATGGCTTTGCCGGTTTCGCTCATGACTGTGCGGACGTCGGCAAAGTCGACGTTGACCAAGGCTTCGACATTGATGATCTCAGCAATGCCACCAACAGAGTTTTTCAACACGTCATTGGCGAATGCAAACGCATCGTCTTGGCTTGCGTCTTCGCCCAACACGTCTAGCAATTTTTCGTTCAACACAACGATCAACGAATCGACATTGGCTTCTAACTCAGCCAAGCCTGATTCCGCATTGTTCATGCGACGTGTGCCTTCAAACTCGAAAGGTTTGGTGACAACGCCCACCGTGAGAATCCCCATTTCACGGGCAACACGGGCTACCACTGGCGCAGCACCCGTGCCTGTTCCACCACCCATACCGGCGGTGACAAACAACATATTGGTGCCTTCCAAGGCTTCACGAATTTGGTCTTCTGCTGCCTCTGCGGCCTCACGGCCTCGTTCTGGAATACTGCCTGCACCCAAGCCATTCGATCCGAGCTGAATCACTTTATGTGCATTGCTGATACGCAGCGACTGCGCATCGGTATTGGCACACACAAACTCAACGCCTTGCACGCCCGAGCGAATCATGTGTTCCACCGCATTACCACCGCCTCCGCCCACGCCAATCACTTTGATTTGCGTGCCAGAGTTGAATGTTTCTATTTCAATCATTTCAATACTCATGTTGTTTCTCCGATCTGTCTAAAAATTTGCAGTTGCCTAATATGAATCTGTTGTTTGTTTTTCATGCATCTCCTTATGAAGGGGGTGCATTTGCCGCACAAGGTCGCCATCGTCGACCTCTGTGCGTGGGGTCCGGAGGACTACCCCGAGCTAAATAGAGCAAACGTTGTGGCGTCATCTTTAGAAGTTCCCCACAAACCAATCTTTCACGCGGTCGACTGCAGTTTTGACCGTGCTACTTTTTTGCGATACCTTGAAGCCGCGAATACGTGCGACGCGCGCTTCTTCCAATAAACCCATGGCTGTAGCAGCGCGGGGCTGCGACACCATATCTGCTAAACCGCCGTTGTAATTGGGTACGCCCCGACGCACGGGTTTGAGAAAAATATCTTCTCCCAACTCCACCATGCCAGGCATGACTGCGCTTCCTCCGGTGAGCACAATGCCCGATGAAAGAACTTCTTCATAACCTGAGTCACGAATAACTTGTTGCACCAACGAGAAAATCTCTTCCACACGCGGTTCGATCACACCAGCCAAAGCTTGGCGACTCAACATACGTGGACTGCGGTCGCCTAAACCAGGCACCTCTACTTGAATTTCAGGATCCGCCAACATTTGCTTGGCAAAGCCTGATTCAATTTTGATTTCTTCTGCGTCTTTAGTAGGGGTGCGCAAAGCCATCGCAATATCGCTGGTGATCAAGTCGCCGGCAATTGGAATAACGGCAGTGTGGCGAATCGAACCGTTGGTGAATATCGCTACATCGGTAGTGCCTGCACCAATGTCTACCAAGGCCACGCCCAGTTCACGCTCATCGTCTGTTAGCACGGACAGGCTAGAAGCCAATGGGTTGAGCATCAATTGGTCGACTTCTAAACCACAGCGACGTACACACTTGATGATGTTTTCAGCGGCACTTTGTGCGCCGGTGACGATATGCACTTTGGCTTCTAAACGAATGCCGCTCATGCCAATCGGTTCACGCACCTCTTGGCCATCGATGACAAACTCTTGCGGTTGCACTAAGAGTAAACGTTGGTCTGTCGAAATATTAATAGCCTTCGCGGTTTCTACAACGCGCGCGACATCAGGTGCCGTCACCTCGCGGTCTTTCACCGCCACCATACCCGTAGAGTTCATGCCGCGAATATGGCTACCCGTGATACCGGTGTAGACGCGGGTGATTTTGCAATCAGCCATGAACTCGGCTTCTTTCAAGGCCTGCTGGATACTTTGCACGGTGGCATCGATATTGACGACCACGCCACGCTTTAGACCGTTACTTGAAGCCACGCCCATTCCAGCGAGTTTGAGTTCACCCCCGGGCAAGACTTCAGCCACGACCACCATCACCTTGGCCGTACCAATGTCTAAGCCCACTAACAAATCTTTGTACTCTTTTGCCATAACAGCCTCGTTTCTTACCTAATCTCTTCAGTTACGCGGTATCGCGGCTTCAATCGTGCTCACACCATGTAAACGGATGGCGTATCCGTTGTCATGGCGCAAATCCAAGGATTGCAGAGATTGCAGTTTTCTACCCAACTTCTGCACTACGCCCAACAATGTTTGGTCCACCCTATGCATTCGTGCAGTCACCTCTGCCACATCGCCACGACCCAACTCAATCACAGCACCTTGTTTGAGGTATGCGCGCCAACTGCCGCGCTCGGATAGCTCCAAATTTCCTAAATCCAAGGTCAATGCTTGAAACATGGGAAACAAGGCCTGGTACATCTTCCATACCAATTGCGACTCGCTGTCTGGCCCTTTGAGGCGAGGGATTTTTTCGTTTTCTAAATCTGCCAGATTGGCTTCGAACACTTCCCCATACATATTGAGTAAACGGGATTCGCTTTCTTCTCCCCAATACGCAACTGGGCGATGCTCTTGCAATACCACGCGCAAGCGGTTTGGAAACTCGCGCTGCACCGTTGCCAAGCGCACCCACGGCACGCCTTCAAACGCATGTCGAACTTGGCTGAGATCTGCCGTAAAGAAGTTGCCGGTCATGCGTGTGGTGACATTCGCGCGCAAGGTGGTTGCGTTGTTATGGTCCACTTCGCCTTCTACCGTGATACCCACCAAGTTAAATACGGGCATGTGCACTGCCGCCCAAAAAACTGTGAAAACGACTCCTAAAGTCAGGCATGCAAACATGAAAGAGCCCACCATGTGCATCAATTTCACATCCCAAGGCACCACCACAGCCGTACTTTTCTCAGCACGTACGCGTGTGTGTGTGGTGTAGCGTGAAGTGCTCATACTTTTTTGCCGCCTTCTGCGTGGTCTAGGGTCGCACTCTGGAGCAATTGAATACACAAATCTTCATAGCTGATGCCAGCTGCTCTGGCTGACATCGGTACCAATGAATGGCTGGTCATACCAGGCGATGTATTCATCTCTATTAGAAAAGGCTTGCGATCTGTTGCGCGCAACATGATGTCGGCACGGCCCCAACCCCGGCAACCCAGTGCACGGTAGGCAGCGACGACCAAGGCTTGGATCGCTTGTTCTTCTGTTTCAGGCAACCCACTCGGGCAGTGGTACTTCACATCGTCTGTGAAGTATTTGTTCTGATAGTCGTAAGCACCATCGGGTGCAGCAATGCGCACCACAGGTAGAGCACGTGCGTGTATGCCAGTGCCAATCACTGGGCAGGTCAATTCCTCGCCATCGATGAATTCTTCACACAACAAATCAGGGTCGTACTGAATCGCCAGTTGGGTTGCAGCTTCTATTCCCTCAGCAGTGGTGACTTTGGTGATCCCAATCGATGAACCTTCACGCGGAGGCTTGACGATCAGCGGAAGACCTAATGTTTGGGGAATTGCTGCAATGGCTTGCTGCGTTTGCTCGTCAGGTGCGAGGCTTACCGACTTAGGAGTGGACAAGCCCAATGCAGACCAAATGCGTTTGGTCATCACCTTGTCCATCGCAATGGCAGAGGCCATCACGCCAGAGCCTGTGTAGGGAATACCTAACAACTCCAATGCGCCTTGTACAGATCCATCTTCACCGTAGCGCCCATGTAAGGCAATGAAGGCATGGGTAAAGTTTTGCTGGGTGAGTTGGTCCATGGCTTGGTTGGCAGGATCAAATGCATGGGCATTCACACCTTTGCTTTGCAATGCCTTTAATACGCCCTCACCAGACATCAAAGAAATTTCACGCTCAGCCGAACGTCCACCCATCAGCACTGCCACTTTGGCATGCTGGGTATCGAATGGCTTAGTCGGTGTCATACTGTTTATGCCGCACTTTCCAGCTGCTGTTGCGCAATTGCTAAAACTTGCATAGGCACTTGCCCGATGGAACCTGCACCCATGCACATCACCACATCTCCGTCTTGCGCGTTTTCATAAATGACTTGGGCTAATCTGTGTATGTCCTCTGCAAACACCAAGGACTCAAATCCAACCATCCGCAATGCACGTGTCAATGCGCGCCCATCGGCAGCGACTATGGGGGCTTCACCGGCTGCATAGACTTCGGTGAGTAACAAAATATCGGAACGCGATAAGACATTGACAAAGTCTTCAAAGCAGTCGCGTGTACGCGTATACCTGTGTGGTTGAAACGCCAAAATCAGACGTCTGTCTTTACAAGGTCAAAGAATAGAACTTAGATCCATGGGATCTTGGCATGTTAAAACTAGAAAACCTAGGGAAGCAAGAAACCCTAGAACTGGTGAGAAAGTTCAAGTTGGAATAAAGAAAAGTAT
>SYDB01000197.1 GCA_005786815.1 Burkholderiales bacterium | reverse complement strand
CAAACAAGGCCACTGGATTGGCTTGGATGGGTAAACGTTCCTTCAACATCGGCATGTCCGTCTTTGAGATTTGCTCAAACTTCAAATGCACCACACCGCCACAACATTGTCCCAATGCTGGGCCCAATGCGTATCGGTTAACAAACGCGCCGTCTTGTCGACCAGATCCAATCAAGGTCCTAGCTTCTGCAATGGCTTGGAATTCCAAATGTCCGCCACCAATGGTGTTGACCAAGGTCTGCGGGAACACTGCCATCCAAGCGCCTACTTCGCGCGGCCCAGAGCCTTGCACACTCTCGACCGAGACCAACACGCCAGGGGCGTGCTGGAGTTGGCTCCATAACTCAGCGGTGTGACGGGGCACGCGAATGTAGAGCGAAGCGAAAGAGACTGGACAAGCAAAGCGCTCACGCGCTTAAGCTTGTGCGACTTCCGCTTTGACCTTCTCACAAGCCATCAAAATGCGCTCTGGCGTGGCACGCGCATCTAGATGCACCAAAGCTTTGTGCTCAGCACTTGCGGCGACGGCATCGAGCAAAGCAAAGAAAGTAGACAAACCCAGCATCAGAGGTGGCTCGCCCGTTGCTTTGCTGTTGAATGGTGTGGGCTTCATGTTGTGACCATCAAATAGTGTCACGTTGAAATGCTCAGGGATATCGCCAGCTACAGGGATTTTGTAGGTGCTCGGTCCATGGGTAAGCAATTTACCCTTTTTATCCCAAATACATTCCTCCATGGTCAGCCACCCCATACCTTGGACAAATGCGCCTTCGATTTGGCCTTTGTCAATGGCGGGGTTAATGCTCTTACCCACGTCGTGCACGATATCGACGGCCTTGAGCCACCATTCGCCTGTGCGCGTGTTGATTTCCACTTCGCTGACCGCAGCGCCATAGCAGTAGTAGTAAAAAGCACGGCCATTGAGTTTGATGAAGTCGTATTTGATTTCCGGCGTCATGTAAAAGCCCGTGACGCTCAAACCCACGCGGTCTAGCCACGCTTGCTTGGTCACGTCTTCCCATTTCACCGACTTACCACCACCATGTGCTTCGCTGTTAGCAAAAGTAATGTCTGCTTCTGAGCATCCGAGCATGCGGGCAGCCACAGGTTTTAGGCGCTCACGCATTTGTGCCGTGGCATTCATGATGGCTGCACCGTTGATGTCCGCGCCGCTTGAAGCAGAGGTAGCCGATGCGTTAGGAACTTTCTGTGAGTCAGTCGCAGTGATGCGTACTTTGTCGACGCTGATACCCAAGCCATCGGCACATACCTGCGCCATCTTGGTGTTGAGGCCTTGGCCCATCTCGGTTCCGCCATGGTTGCAACTGACCGATCCATCCATATAGACCACTAGCAAAGCGCCGCCTTGGTTCAAATGGGTGGCAGTAAAGCTGATGCCAAACTTCAAAGGAACCAAAGCCAAGCCGCGCTTACGGTTTTTACTTTTGGCGTTAAAAGCTTGGATTGACTTGCGCCGATCAGCGTAGTTGGATTCTTTTTCAACTTGGTCAATCACCTTGTCACCCACCCAGTCTTCAATTAACTGGTTGTATTGGGTGGTCATGGTGTCGGGCGAGCCACTGATAGCCGGGTCTTGGTAGAGGTTGATTTTGCGAACATCCAAGGAGTCTTTGCCCAAAGTGGCGGCAATTTCGTCCATCACGGTTTCGATACCAAACATGCCTTGCGGTCCACCAAAACCACGAAAAGCGGTAGCACTTTGCGTGTTGGTTTTGCAGCGGTGGCTGATCAACTTCAAAGCGGGGATGTGATAAACGTTATCAATGTGCAAACAAGCGCGATCATTCACAGGCCCTGAATAGTCCGTGCTGTAACCGCAACGCGACATGAGGGTGATGTCTGCACCCAAGATACGGCCGTTGTCGTCAAACCCTACTTCGTAGTCGATGCGGAAATCGTGGCGCTTACCGGTGATGGTCATGTCGTCGTCGCGGTTCACGCGCAACTTCACGGGCTTTTGCAACTTGAAAGCTGCCAAGGCAGCGCTTTGGCTGAAGATGCTGGCATTGCCTTCTTTGCCGCCAAAGCCGCCACCCATACGGCGGCAGATCACTTCTACATCGTTGGTGTGCAAATTGAGCGCATGGGCTGCTTCGCGTTGGTTACCGTCGGGGTGTTGCGTCGACACATACAAGGTGAGTTGTCCGTCTTCTTTGGGCACCGCATAGGTGATTTGCCCCTCTAAATAGAACTGCTCTTGTTGCCCTGTTCGGGTCGTGCCTTTGATGGTGTGAGGTGCTTTGGCAATGGCGACAGCAGCGTCGCCTCGGGTAATGCCTTTAGGCGGCATGATGAAACTACTGGCCGCCATCGCTTCTTCAATGGTCAAAACAGGCGCGAGTTCTTTGACCAACACCTTGGCTTTATAAGCTGCTTCGCGGGCATAGAGCATGTCGCGCGCAACGACCACGGCCACAGCTTGGCCGATAAATTCCACTTTGCCATCTGCCAAGAATGGATCGTCATGGATGATCGGACCGCAGTTGTTTTCGCCTGGAATGTCCTTGGCGGTGTAGACCGCCACCACGCCGTGTTCTTTCAGAATAGCTTCGCGGTCAATGCCGTCACCAATCAACTCGCCATGCGCCACGGGCGACAAAATCAACGCAGCATAAAGAGTGCCGGTAAGTTCAGGAATATCGTCAATGTAGGTGGCCGTGCCCGTGACATGCAAATGTGCAGATTCATGCACCAGCTCTTTGCCCTGCTGCACGTTAGTGGCAGGCAAAAGATTTTTCAGGTTGGTAGGAGCGTTCATTTATGCCACCTCCGAAGTGTGTTCTTCAATAAATTCGAGTACCAAATTTCTGGCCACTAAAGCGCGGTAGGCCCAAGTAGCGCGCAATCCGTCGCGTGCAGTAAAACTCGCAGTAATTGCCGCATCAAGATCTGCGGCTTTCACGTCGCTAGGCGCTTTACCTTCTAACACTGCCTCTAACTTAGGCGCTCTGCAAGGAGAAGGTGCCAAGCCGTTATAGGCCAATTTCACGCCGCTTAACTTGCCCGCTTTGAGAGAGTAAGTGATAGCAGCACACGTGGCTGAAATATCTTGCTCGAACCGCTTGCTGATTTTGTGAGCGCGGAACACCTGTCCGGAGACCGGCTTGGGCAACTCAATCGCCTCGATAAATTCGCCCGCTTCAAGCACATTTTTTTTCATGCCGGTGTAGAAGTTGTCTAAAGACACTCGACGGCTTTTGTCGCCGCGGCGCAAGACCAAGGTGGCACCAAGTGCCATCAAGCAAGGCATGGTGTCACCGATCGGTGACCCGTTGGCAATATTGCCAGCAAGTGTGGCGGTGGAACGGATAGGCGGTGAGCCAAAGCGTCGCAAAACTTCGGCAAAGTCGGGGTAGGCCTTGGCGACCAAGGATTCAACTTGGGTCAAGGAGACCGCTGCACCGATGCGCCAAGCTTTGTCTGTCTCACCGATTTGGCGCAACTCTTTGACGTTGCCCAAATACATGATGTGATCGGGCCTGGAAAATTGCTTGTTGACCTGCAAACCAATTTCAGTGCTTCCAGCCAGCAAAGTGGTGGTGGGGTGCTTGACCAGGTAGTCAGCCACTTCGCTCAAGGTGCTGGGCGAGACAAACTCGTTGCCCTTCTTGGTGCGCACGACGGGCTGGACGATGATCTCACCGTCCAAACTCATGGTCGGCGTGATTGGCCGTTTGATTTCTTTAAGCAAAGCGATGTCCGCGCTGTCATCGATTTTCAAAGCGGCTTTTTTCTCGCAGGCTTTGGCAGCTGCGTCGATGATGGGTGCGTAACCTGTACAGCGGCATAAATTGCCGCTCAAGGCGTCGGTAATTTCGAGGCGAGAAGGCTGAGCATTCGTTTGGACCATATTGACCAAACTCATCACGATGCCTGGGGTACAAAACCCGCACTGCGAGCCGTGGCACTTGACCATTTCTTCTTGCACAGGATGGAGTGTTCCATCGGCCTTTTTCAAACTCTCCACGGTTTTGACAGACTTGCCATCCAGCGAGGGCAGCAATTGGATACAGGCGTTGGTCGCTACGTAGTCCACGCCCGTCCCAGCGGCATTGAGTTCTCCCACCATCACCACACACGCGCCACAGTCACCCTCTGCGCAGCCCTCCTTGGTTCCGGTGCGCTGCAATTGCTCACGCAAATAGTCCAAAACAGTGGTGGTGCGGCGCTTGCCTTGGGCTTCAACGATCTGTCCGTCGAGCACAAAGCGCACGGTGTTGGTGGCTTGGGTCATATGAGGGGGCGGGGCAAAGGAAAGAAATAGATATTCTAGGGATAAGCACTGGCTTTTGCGCCGAAGTATGCACCTGCGTATACAAAAACTAAGGCCATGTCAGGCCTTATGTGACCTTTATTTAGGAACCTCGGTAGGTAGAGTAACTCCAAGGACTTACTAATAGCGGCACGTGGTAGTGCTGTTCGGTATGCGCCACACCAAAGTCCAAGCTAACTAGGTCGAGAAAATTAGGCTCTGGCAATGCGACGCCCTTGGCTGCGAAGTACCCCTTAACGTCAAAAACCAAGCGGTAAGTACCCTTTTTAAGACTGTCGTTGTCGTAAAGGGGGCCATCCGGGTTGCGTCCATCGTGGTTCAGGGTGAAAGATTTCACCAAAGTGGCGTTGCCTTTGTCCGTTGTGAAAAGGGAAACCTGCATGCCTGCGGCAGGGCCGCCATGCATGGTGTCTAGAACGTGCGTACTCAATCCCATAAAAACTCCAAAAACAAGCGTGAAATAGTCTGCAAAAAGTGTATACAGTTTTTGGCTTTCAGGCTATCATGACCAGTCCTTTTTAAAGACACAAAAAACTGCATGGACACCACCACTGCCACCCGCTCTATTGTGGACGCATTGACAAAAGCCATCGTGGAGCACCGTCTACACCCTGGTAGCAAATTGGCCGAACAAAAACTCGCCGACCAATTTGGCGTGTCGCGCACCTTGGTTCGCCAGGCCTTGTTTCAATTAGCCCAAAAACGCCTGATCCGCATGGAGCCTGCCCGAGGTGCTTTCGTGGCGACTCCTTCTGGAGAAGAAGCCAAACAAGTGTTTGCAGTGCGCAGAATGCTAGAAGCTGAAATGACCCGCAACTTTGTGCGCAACGCCACCAAAACGCAAATTCAAGCCTTACAAGAACACGTCGCGCAAGAAAAGGCCGCCGTCCAACGCGGTGATGTTGCTGGCAGAACCGATTTGCTAGGCGACTTCCATGTGCGCATGGCCGAGTTGATGGGCAACCCCGTTTTAGGGCAAATCTTGGGCGAACTCATCTCACGTTGCTCGCTGATTACCTTGATGTACCAATCGGACAACGCGGCCGAACATTCTGCAGAGGACCACGCAGCCATCCTCAAAGCCATAGTGGCCAAAGACGAAACCCTTGCCGTGCAATTGATGGAAGACCATCTAAGCCATGTAGAAGCGAGCTTGACGCTCGACCGCAAACTCCCTAACAGCGATATCGCGATGGCCTTGGCCTGACACGGTCTGCAAAACAGAAACCCTATGTCTAAACTCCACGCCCATTACGACAGCACCGCACCCTACCCACGCGACTTGGTAGGCTACGGACGTAACCCTCCCCAAGCCCAATGGCCGGGCCAAGCAAGAATTGCAGTGCAGTTTGTGTTGAACTACGAAGAAGGCGGCGAAAACGCCACCTTGCACGGTGACGCTGGCAGCGAGCAGTTTTTAAGTGAGATGTTCAATCCGCCCAGCTTTCCCGATCGTCACCTGAGCATGGAAGGCATTTACGAATACGGCTCACGTGCAGGCGTGTGGCGCATCTTGCGTGAATTTGAGAAACGCAAGTTGCCTCTCACGGTGTTTGGCATCAGCATGGCGTTAGAACGTCATCCAGAAGTCACCCAAGCATTCATCGACCTGGGCCATGAAATCGCTTGCCATGGCTGGCGCTGGATCAATTACCAAACCATCGACGAAGCTACCGAACGCGCGCATATGCAAAAAGGCATCGAGATCATTGCGCGCTTAACCCAGACCACCCACGGCAACTCAATCCACGGCGCTGGTTGGTACACCGGCCGCGATAGCCCCAACACCCATCGTTTGGTCGCAGACCATGGTGGCTTTGAATACGACAGTGACTATTACGGTGACGACCTGCCGTTTTGGATGCAGGTCAAAAAAACCAGTGGCGAAGTCGTACCGCAACTCATCGTGCCCT
>SYDB01000196.1 GCA_005786815.1 Burkholderiales bacterium | reverse complement strand
CAAAGGCCTCAAGCAAATGAACGACAGTGGCGCGCTAGAGGCCATCATTGACGAAGTCTTAGCGGCCAACCCCGACAACGTGGCGCAGTTCAGAGCGGGCAAAGACAAAGCTTTCAATGCACTGGTAGGTCAGGCCATGAAAGCCAGCAAGGGTAAAGCTAATCCGGCACAAGTCAATGAGATGCTGAAAAAGAAACTTTCTTAGTTTGCGCTTCATTTGATGATTTGTCGCAAATCAGAAGATATTTTTAAACGCCAAATCAAAGCGCATATTGAGCGGCCTGACGCCAGCGATGTTCTATCGCAAGTTCAAATACCAACGCTAGTAATGGACGGAGCCTTCGATAGTTGGGCAACGCCTGCGCAACACCAAGAGATTGCAAACCTTATTCCAGCAAAACCTGAAGAGGCAGTCATTGGCCCTTCAGGCCACATGATGATGGAAGAGCCGCAATTAGTAGCTCACCACTTCAATCAGTGGTTGGCTTGATATTGCACGCCATAGCGCGCACGGTAAGTTTGCACACTTTGTAAATGTGTCGCCAACTCTCCCGAACCGCCTTGGTTCTCTAAGTAGGCAAGCAAGTCATCCAGCGTTGCAATTGCACACACTTGCAAACCCACTTGTTCACGCACATATTGCACGGCGCTGTATGGCACATCTTGTGTAGCCCCATCGGGTTTGACTTCGGTGGCCATTTCTTGTCTGTCTAATGCAATGGCTACTGCGTGTGGCGTGGCACCCGCCGCCTTGATCAATGCAATCGATTCACGCGCCGCGGTGCCTGCACTCATCACGTCGTCAATGATCAGCACATTTCCTTGGAGGGGCGCGCCTACCAGTGAGCCACCTTCGCCATGGTCTTTGGCTTCTTTGCGGTTGTAAGCAAACGGCACATTGCGACCCAACCTTGCTAACTCGATAGACACCGCAGCACCTAAAGGAATGCCTTTGTATGCGGGGCCAAAAATCATGTCAAACGCGATACCACTGTCAACTAAGCGTTGCGCATAAAAACTCGCTAAGCGGCCTAATTTGGCACCATCATCAAACAAGCCCGCATTAAAAAAGTAAGGCGACATGCGCCCCGCCTTAGTTTTGAACTCTCCAAACTTGAGCACACCGCAATCCAGCGAGAATTGCACAAACTCTTGCGCCAACGTGTCGTTGGTTGCAGCACTTGATGTCATCGGGGAAATCCTTGTTCAAACTCACCAGCCTCAACCTCAACGGAATTCGATCGGCCGCCAAGAAAGGCGTAGAAGCTTGGCTCGAAAAAGCCAAACCTGATTGTATTTGTGTACAAGAAATCAAAGCCCAAGCCGCAGATGTAGCGGGTAACTTTGACACACTCGCGGGCTTGCAGGGGCATTTTCATTACGCCGAGAAAAAAGGCTACTCTGGCGTGGGTGTCTACACACGCCATACCCCAAGCGATGTCATTGTCGGATTCGACGGCGGCGAATTTGACGCAGAAGGCCGTTATGTCGAATTGCGCTTTGACACACCCACACAAAAACTCTCGATCATCAGCAGTTATTTTCCAAGCGGTTCATCCGGACCTGAGCGGCAAGAGGCCAAATACCGCTTTCTCGCCGCGATCTACCCGCATTTGATAGCGCTACAAAAAGAACGTGACTTTGTTTTGTGTGGCGATATCAACATTGCCCACACAGAAGCCGATTTAAAAAACTGGCGCGGTAATAAAAAAAATTCAGGCTTCCTACCTGAAGAACGCGCATGGATGACGCAACTCACCACGCAAGGCGGTTTGATCGATGTGTACCGCCAACTGCAACCAGACACTACAGACGGGTGCTACACATGGTGGAGTAATCGTGGTCAAGCGTATGCGAACAACGTAGGCTGGCGTTTGGATTACCACCTAGCAACACCCGCCATTGCAGCCACGGCAAAAACAGAGCACATCTATAAAGATGAGAAATTCTCTGACCATGCGCCGATCACCATCCAATACGACGGCTTGATCTAGGTCGTTATTCGTTAAGGCAGTATGTCGAACACCCCAATTCCCATCGCCATCATCGGCGCTGGGCCCGCTGGCCTCATGGCCGCAGAAGTTCTAAGTGCGGCTGGCATATGCGTGCATGTGTATGACGCTATGCCTTCTGTGGGACGGAAATTTTTATTAGCAGGAATTGGTGGCTTAAATCTCACCCATGCTGAGCCCTTTGATGTATTCACGACCCGCTTTGGTGAACGCGCTACTGCATGCGCTAATTGGTTGCAAGGCTTTGATGCATCAGCTATTCGTGAATGGGCCAAAGGTTTAGGTATAGACACTTTTGTCGGCAGCTCGCAACGTGTGTTTCCCACCAACATGAAAGCCGCGCCGTTGCTGCGCGCTTGGTTGCATCGCTTACGCCATCCTGCGCAAGGCGAACCCGTGCGCTTTCATATGCGGCACCGCTGGAATGGAAATATCACACGTACCGATACATCCAACACACCAACATGGCAACTGGAATTTGATACGCCCCATGGCGTGCAATCGGTTCACGCGTATGCCGTGCTATTGGCCATGGGCGGCGGTAGCTGGTCGCGTTTAGGCTCTGACGGCGCATGGCAGTCTTGGTTGCGTGCATTGCAAATAGACGTAACGCCATTGGTGCCTGCGAATTGCGGATTTGACGTTTCTGTGGGTTCGCGCACAGGTTGGAGCGAGCATCTGCGTACAAAGTTTGCAGGAGCACCCTTGAAGTCGGTGGTGTTGTCTTGTACTGACGCACAAGGCCACACGTTTTCACGCAAAGGTGAAATGGTGATAACCGAGCACGGCATAGAAGGCAGTTTGGTCTACGCCGCTTCTGCACTGTTGCGCGATGAAATTGCGCGTTCAGGCTGTGCACACCTCCATTTGAATTTGCGCCCCGACTTCAGCGCAGAACATGTGCTGGCAGAAGTGCGCCATCCAAGGGGCTCTCGCTCACTCAGCAGCCATTTAAAAAGTCGTTTGAATTTACAAGCGGTGCATTTAGCGCTGTTACATGAAGTGCTGTCAAAAGATGCATTGAATGACCCTATGCAACTTGCGCAGGCCATTCAATATTTACCCATCACCGTAGTAGCCACGCGCCCTTTAGATGAAGCGATTAGCAGTGCAGGTGGCGTCAAATTAGAGGCACTAGACGACACACTGATGTCACGCCACACCCCCGGCCTATTTGCTACAGGTGAAATGTTGGACTGGGAAGCACCCACAGGCGGTTATTTATTGAGCGCTTGTTTAGCCAGTGGTCGGCATGCGGCGAATGGTGCTTTGGCTTATCTCCATCTAAATTCTCTCGCAACAACCTCACTTTGATTTGAACCATGCTGCGCATACTATCCGCAACTGATTACTTCTTGCTGTTGCTTTATTGATTTGCAACTCATGCCTCTTTTAATGTGATCGATGATGCAGCGATGTTGGCGTTTGTGTTGAGT
The DNA here is from genome assembly GCA_005786815.1 of Burkholderiales bacterium. Classification (GTDB taxonomy): domain Bacteria; phylum Pseudomonadota; class Gammaproteobacteria; order Burkholderiales; family Burkholderiaceae_C; genus Limnohabitans. Next base: position 588 of record SYDB01000196.1, on the reverse strand, counting down.
TAACAACTTCTAAAATCCACTGGTCTGGCGTTAGTCCATCCGCCCAAATCCACCGCCCTGAAAATCAACAAGCGCCTGATTGATCTCTTCCATCGTGTTCATCACAAATGGCCCATGCCCCACGATGGGTTCATTGAGCGGTTGTCCACTGAGCAGTAATGCTTTGACATCTTCTTTAGCCTCTATTAACAACGTTTCGCCCTCTTGCGAGAACACAACCAATTGCGCTTTGTGCGCAGGATGTGCGTGATTAACCTGCGCCTTGCCACTCAAAATCACCAATGCTGTATTCCACCCAACATGGGCGGGCAATGTGACTGAATGCCCCGCTTTTACTGCGAGGTCTACCACTTGCATAGGTGTGAAGGTATGTGCAACACCACGAGCACCCAGAAATTCACCGGCAATCACACGCGCTGTAGCTGCACCGTTGTCTATCTCTACTTTTGGTATCTCATTATTCAAAATGGCTTGATAGCCCGGTGCTGTCATCTTGTCTTTGGCTGGCAAGTTAACCCATAACTGCACCATATGCAGTTGGCCGCCGCTCTGTGTGAATGCTGGCGAATGGAACTCCTCGTGCAAGAT
>SYDB01000195.1 GCA_005786815.1 Burkholderiales bacterium | reverse complement strand
TGGGATGGCTTATTTATAAAAAACCTGTGCAACCCATACGCATGATGGCCATGGCTGTGAGCTATGCCGGTGTGCTGTTGGTGTTCGCACATGAACTCTCATTTACGGGCGCCGATGTTGCATTAGGTAGCGCATTGGTCTTTGCGAGTGCGCTGACATATGCTGTCTATTTGGTTTTCAGTGGGCAGTTGGTGCAACGCATTGGAGCTATGCGCTTGGTGGGTTGGGCCACCAGCGTGGCATGTGTGTGTTGTATCGTGCAGTTTTTAGTACTACGTCCTTTGTCGGCAATGGACGTGCCGCAACCGGTTTTATGGTTAGCGCTACTAAATGCTTTGTTGTGTACCGTAGCGCCAGTCCTTATGGTCATGTTGGCCATTGAACGCATCGGCGCAGCTTTGACTGCGCAAACTGGCATGATCGGGCCCATGTCCACGATTACGTTGGGAGTAATGGTGTTAGGTGAGCCGCTCAACCTCTGGATAGGGGCTGGTACCTTGTTAGTGGTGGGTGGTGTTTTTTTAGTGACTAAGTATGGAGAAAAATAATGGATCTAGGAATCAAAGGTAAGTGGGCGTTGGTTGGCGGAGCCAGCAAAGGCTTGGGCTACGGTTGTGCGCAATCGTTAGCACGAGAAGGCGTCAATGTGGTGATCGTGGCCCGCGGTGCAGAAGCACTCGAAGCCGCTGCCAAAGAACTTCGTAAATTTGGCACCACCATCATTGCAGTAGCAGTGGACATCACCACCACAGAAGGACGTGAAGCCATTTGGTCTATCCAAGGCGGTCCTGGTAAAAATTACGACATCGTGGTGACGAATGCAGGCGGCCCACCCCCTGGAGACTTTCGCAATTGGAGCCGTGACGATTGGATCAAAGCAGTTGACGCCAATATGCTGACGCCTATCGAGTTACTCAAAGCCACTGTAGATGGAATGGCCGAGCGTGGATTCGGACGTATCGTCAACATCACCTCCAGTGCTGTCAAAGCACCGATTGATATTTTGGGACTGTCCAATGGCGCACGTTCTGGCTTGACGGGTTTCATCGCTGGTGTTGCACGTACCACCAAACTCGCTTCCAACAACGTGACGGTCAACAACCTCTTGCCAGGTGCTTACGATACAGACCGCCTCAAAGGCACGATGAAGGGAGCTGCAGAAAAAACAGGTCAACCTATCGAGGCCATCATGGACGCGCGTAAGAAAACGATTCCAGCATTGCGTTTCGGACATCCCGATGAATTTGGTGAGACCTGTGCATTTTTGTGTTCAGCACAAGCCAGTTACATCACAGGTCAAAATATTTTGACGGATGGCGGGGCATATTCAGGTTCGTTTTAATAACGCTAGGGCGCTACTTAAATATTAATACTTTTAAGTAAGCGCCTTTTATTGCTAACTTTTTTAAATCAAAGTTAGCGACGCGAAGACACCACAATTCCGCCGACTATCAAAGTAAATGCCGCGGTGTGAAATGTTTGCGGCAAGTCACCCAATTCCAAGGCGGACATCACAGCTGCAAACAGTGGCGTAAGGTTTGCAAAAAAGCCAGCGATATTAGGCTCATCTTGTTGTACACCCAGCCCAGGCCATAAAACCTATGTGACAACTCTGTAACCGCTTTCATGGCAGGATACATAGCGTTAAAAAATTATCGATCCCCTAGGAGCACACACCATGAGCAAAGCAGTCATCATTGAAAAAAACGGCGGACCAGAAGAACTCAAGATCATCGATGTATCGGTAGGTCAGCCAGGTCCAGGCGAAATCCGTATTCGTCACAAAGCAGTTGGTTTGAATTTCATCGACGTATACCAACGCACAGGTCTTTATCCACATCCAATGCCTTTGCGTTTAGGTATGGAGGCTTCGGGCATTGTGGAGGCAGTGGGCGAAGGTGTGACGCATCTCAAAGCCGGCGACCGCGCTGCTTATGCCAGCGCACCTCCCGGAAGCTATTGCGAAGAACGTGTGATGCCGGCTAAGACTGTTTGTAAATTGCCCGATGCCATTTCTTTTGAAACAGGTGCGGCCATGATGCTCAAAGGTTTAACTGCGCAGTATTTACTCAAGAGCACTTTGCCACAAGGCGGATTGCATAAAGGTGATTTCATTTTGTTCCACGCAGCAGCGGGTGGTGTTGGTTTGATTGCATCGCAGTGGGCCAAAGCTTTAGGCTACCAATTGATTGGAACAGCGGGCAGTGATGCCAAATGTAAATTGGCCTTGGCCAATGGTGCCGCCTTCGCGATCAACTACAACAAAGAAGACTTCTTGGTGAAGGTGAAAGAAATCACTGGCGGTAAGGGCGTGAAAGTGGTGTACGACTCCGTCGGTAAAGACACATGGGAGAAGTCGCTTGACTGCTTGTCACCTTTAGGCTTGATGGCGAGCTTTGGCAACGCGTCAGGCCCCGTACCAGCGTTTTCACCAGGAATATTGGTCGGTAAGGGTTCCTTGTATGTCACCCGTCAAACCTTGTTCACGCACATGAGTTCCCGTGAAAGCGCACAAGCCATGTCAGATGATTTGTTTGAAGCCGTTACTAGCGGCAAGGTCAAGATCCATATCGACCAGACCTATCCCTTAGCAAATGTTGCGCAAGCGCACATTGATTTGGAAGCCCGTAAGACTACGGGTTGCACGATCATTACTTTGTAATCAGCGGCCTTGGCGAACTCTCAGGAGCTCATCCAAAATCAAGCAGGCGGCGCCCAAAGTAATGGCGCTGTCTGCAAGATTAAATGCAGGAAAGTGCATGCCCGCGTAATGGAAGTCTAAGAAATCGACTACGTAGCCATACATCACGCGGTCGATCACATTGCCTACTGCGCCGCCTAATACACAGGCTAGTGCAAATCCAAATAATTTCTGTTGTGCATGTTGTTTGAGCATCCAAACAATCGCAATCGCAGCGATAGCGCCAAAACCTGTAAACAACCAGCGTTGCCATCCGCCTGCATTGGCTAAAAATGAAAATGCAGCGCCTTCGTTGTGCACGCGCGCGATATTGAAAAAACTCGTGACAGAAAAACCTTCACCTAATTGGTAGGTGCTGACGATCAGCACTTTAGTGAACTGGTCCGCTAACAAAATGACTACTGCCATACCAAGCCACAACCAGTAAGAGGTTGTTTTACGAATGAAGGTATGGCGTGCCATGAGGGCTGTACTTTAAGCGAAGTGGCGAACTTCGCCGGTGCCATAGAGATTGCTGGTACAACGTCCACACAATGTAGGGTGTGCTGGATCTTTCCCAATATCTTCGCTGTAATGCCAGCAGCGTTCGCATTTCACGGCTTCGCTGGCTTTCACGTCGATATGCAGATCACCTGCTTTACGAACCAGTTGTACTTTGGATGTGATGAAGACAAACTTCAAGTCTCCACCCAATGAAGCCAAAGCGTCGAATGTGGCGCCATCGCAAGCAATGGTTAATTCGGCTTGCAAAGATGCGCCGATTAAATCTGCGCTGCGCTTGCTTTCAATTTCTTTGTTGGCGAGTTCGCGCACATCTTTGACCAAGCGCCATTTGTCAACCAGCGCTGCATTCGGTGCTGCCAAATTTGTATACATTTCAAAAAAGATGGAAGGCGATGTGCCCATCACACGCCATGCTTCTTCAGCGGTAAAACTCAAGAAGGGCGCCATCCAACGCAACATCGCTTGGGTGATGGTGTAGAGCGCAGTTTGTGCACTGCGACGCGATAGCGATGCAGTGGCCGTGGTGTAAAGGCGGTCTTTGAGTACATCCAGATAGAAAGCACCTAAGTCTTCTGAGCAATACAACTGCAGTTTTGACACCACAGGATGGAATTCATACTGGCCGAAATGTCCGCCTTCAAATACGCCGACAGCGGTGTTATGTGTGCCTAAGATTTCCGCTTGTAATTCGGCTGCGCGCGACAGTGCGTAGCGATCGATTTCCAACAACTGGTCGTGAGGCACAGCGTCTTTCGTCGCGTCGAAGTCGCTGGTGTTGGCCAGCAAGAACTTCAAGGTGTTGCGAACGCGGCGATAGGTGTCGACGACGCGCGCCAAGATTTTGTCGTCGATGTTGAGGTCGCCTGAGTAGTCGGTAGACGCTACCCACAAGCGCACGATCTCCGCACCAAGTTTGTCCGTGACTTCTTGCGGCACCACAGTGTTGCCCAATGACTTGCTCATTTTGCGGCCTTGGCCGTCCGTTGCAAATCCGTGGGTGAGCAAACCGCGATAGGGTGCGCGGTCATACAAAGCACAACCCAATAAGAGGGACGAATGGAACCAACCACGGTGTTGGTCATGGCCTTCTAGATATAAGTCTGATTCAGGACCTTGCGCGTGGAAAGGCTCGCGGTCATAAGCGTCTTTATGGCTGCCGCGCAGTACGTGTTCGAAAGTCGAACCGCTGTCAAACCACACTTCCAAAATATCAGTGCTCTTGGTGTAGTCGGATGCTGCAGCGTTAAAAGTTTTTCCAGTTTTGGCAAGCGCTGTGCAAATATCTTCCACAGTTGCGCGACTCCAAGATTCAATGCCACCAGCCTGCACCATGTTGGCTGCAATATCCAAAATTTCTAAGGTGCCGGGATGCAACTCGCCACTATCTTTGTGTAACAAGAACGGCACAGGCACGCCCCAG
>SYDB01000194.1 GCA_005786815.1 Burkholderiales bacterium | reverse complement strand
TACAGAGAGCGACTCGGAAGTTCTACTCAATGTGCTGGCGCACGAGTTAGAAAAAACCACCCGTGGTTCAACGCTCAACCCTGCCGATGTGTTCGAAGCCGTGCGTCGCGTACATAGGCGTGTGCAAGGTTCTTATGCGGTCGTGGCCATGATCGCTGGCCACGGGGTACTGGCATTTCGTGACCCTTTTGGTATTCGCCCTTTGTGTATGGGACGAGGCAAGGACGGCACTTATATGGTGGCTAGTGAGTCGGTTGCTTTGGAAGGCACGGGTCATGTGTTTGAGCGCGATATTGCGCCTGGTGAAGCGGTCTATATCGATCTGCTGGGTAAGTTAAACACCAAACAATGTGCAGACGCACCCCAACTCAAACCCTGCATTTTTGAATTTGTGTATTTAGCACGCCCAGATTCGACGATGGATGGCATGTCGGTTTACCAAGCGCGTTTGAATTTAGGCGAGACCTTGGCCAAGCGCGTGGTCTCCACCGTGCCGCCGAATGAAATCGATGTGATCATTCCAATTCCAGAATCTAGCCGGCCTAGTGCCACGCAACTTGCGCATTTATTGGGTGTTCCTTATCGCGAAGGCTTTGTCAAAAACCGTTATGTCGGTCGCACCTTCATCATGCCGGGCCAAGGTGTGCGAAAAAAATCGGTGCGCCAGAAACTCAATGTGATCGCGAGTGAATTTAAAGGACGCAATGTGTTGTTGGTAGATGATTCGATCGTGCGTGGTACCACCAGTCGCGAAATTGTGCAAATGGCACGCGACGCTGGCGCACGCAAAGTCTATTTAGCCAGCGCTGCGCCCCCTGTACGTTTTCCCAATGTGTATGGCATCGACATGCCAACGCCCCAAGAGTTGGTGGCGCATAACCGCAGCATTGAAGAGATACGTGAACTCATTGGATGCGACGCCTTGATTTACCAAGACGTCGACGCTATGAAACAAGCCGTGCGCATTGCGCAGTCGGCGGGCAGTGCGCCTCTCGATGGATTCGATGCATCCTGCTTTGATGGTGTGTATGTGGCGGGTGACGTCACAGCGCAAGACATCGCCAAATTGAATGAAAACCGTGTGAGTCAAGAAGAGGGCGATGAAGACCATTCGCGCTTGGCTTTGCCCAACGCCTCGGAGTAATTGATATGAGTCACCATCCTCTACCAGACAACTTGCACCTAGACACCCTGGCCGTACGTGCCGCTGTGGATAAAAGCCAATACGGCGAAAACTCGGAGGCTCTCTACCTCACTTCGAGCTTTACGCAACCTGATTGCGAAACCGCTGCAAGACGCTTTTCCGGTGAAGAAGATGGATTTATTTATTCCCGCTTCACCAACCCCACCACCGCGAGCATGGAAATTCGTTTGGCTGCTTTGGAAGGATCCGAGGCCTGCATCGGCACTTCCAGTGGCATGTCCGCTGTGTTGTTGTTGTGCATGGCCTTACTCAAAAGCGGTGACCATGTGGTGTGTTCACGCTCAGTGTTTGGTTCCACCATTAAGTTGCTAGGTTCTGAGTTTGCTAAGTTTGGTGTGACCACCAGTTTCGTATCGCAAACCGATGCCAATGCTTGGAAACAAGCGATGCTGCCCAACACCAAACTCTTATTTGCTGAGACGCCGACCAACCCTTTGACAGAGGTTTGCGATATTCGCGCATTGGCAGATATCGCACATAACGCGGGCGCTATTTTGGCGGTCGATAACTGTTTTTGCTCACCTGCTTTGCAACGTCCGATTGATTTTGGCGCGGATGTTGTCGTGCACTCCGGCACCAAATATCTCGATGGGCAAGGCCGTGTAGTCGCTGGCGCTTTGTGCGCCACGCAAGTCATGGTCAAAGAAAAGTTTTTACCTGTGATGCGTAGTGCGGGTATGAGCCTGTCGCCGTTTAATGCATGGGTGGTTCTCAAAGGACTGGAGACACTCGGCATTCGCATGGAAGCGCAATCGCAGCGCGCATTGGAATTGGCCACTTGGTTGGAGTCCCATCCCAAAGTTGCGCGCGTGTATTACCCAGGACTCGCTAGCCACCCACAACACGCCTTGGCAATGGCGCAGCAGTCTGGTAAGGGTGGTGCAGTATTGTCATTTGATGTGCACGGAGATACCCCGAAAGCAGGCCGTAAGAACGCATTCCATCTGATTGACAGCACGCGCTTGATGTCGGTGACAGCGAATTTAGGCGATGTCAAAACCATCATCACACAACCGGCCAGCACATCGCACGGACGCTTGACTGAAGCGCAACGCGCAGATGCAGGCATTCAACAACATTTGGTGCGCGTGGCCGTGGGCTTAGAAAACATAGAAGATTTAAAGGCAGACCTGTCGCGTGGCCTAGACACCTTGTAAGCATGACCAAAATTCGAACTCGCTTTGCACCGTCTCCTACGGGCTTTATCCATTTGGGTAATATTCGCTCGGCTTTGTATCCATGGGCATTTGCCCGTGCTAACGGCGGCGACTTTATTTTGCGTATTGAAGACACTGATTTAGAACGCTCCAACCAAGCGTCGGTCGATGTGATCATCGAAGGCATGGCTTGGTTGGGCTTAGATCACGACGAAGGGCCTTTCTACCAAATGCAGCGCATGGATCGTTACAAAGAAGTGCTACAACAACTCCAAGCGTCTGGCCATGTATACCCTTGCTATATGAGCGTGCAAGAACTGGATGCCTTGCGCGAAAAGCAAATGGAAGCCAAAGAAAAGCCTCGTTACGACGGCACTTGGCGTCCAGAGCCCGGTAAAACATTGCCGCCTATTCCACAAGGCGTGCAACCCGTCTTGCGCTTTAAAAATCCACAAAATGGATCTGTCGTTTGGGAAGACAAAGTCAAAGGCCGCATTGAAATCAGCAACAACGAACTCGACGATTTGGTGATTGCCCGTCCCGCGCAAAACGGCGAATCTGTTGGCGCACCCACTTACAACTTCTGTGTAGTGGTGGACGACATCGATATGACCATCACCCATGTGGTTCGTGGCGACGACCATGTCAACAATACGCCCCGCCAAATCAATATTTTCAAAGCCCTCGGCAAAGAGCCGCCGGTTTATGCCCACTTGCCCACTGTATTGAACGAGCAGGGCGAGAAGATGAGCAAGCGCAATGGCGCAAAAGCTGTCACGCAATATCGTGATGAAGGTTATCTGCCTGATGCGATGGTGAACTATTTAGCC
>SYDB01000193.1 GCA_005786815.1 Burkholderiales bacterium | reverse complement strand
CTTGCCGCGAACATGCGCCTTGGGCGTTAGACCAATTTGGCTTTAGAGCTATCTTGGCGCCAAGCTTTGCAGACATCTTCTTTAACAACAGTTTTAAGAACGGCTTGTTGCCCATCGTGTTGCCCGAAGCGACGATGGACTTGTTGTTCAACGAGACCCTGGCATTTCCTGGCTACGAACTCACGATTGATTTGGACAAACAAGTCATCGTGCGCCCCCAGGGCGAAGAAATTCCTTTTGAAGTGCAAGCGTTTCGCAAGTTCTGTTTGTTGAACGGTTTTGACGACATCGGTTTGACCTTGCGCCAAGCGGACAAAATCAAAGCTTTTGAAGCCGAACGCATGGCCACCAAGCCTTGGTTGGCGCATACCCTCTAATTTCTAACTACCCATCTATTATGAAAATCGCAATCTTGCCGGGTGACGGCATTGGTACTGAAATCGTGGCCGAAGCGGTCAAAGTCTTGCACGCGCTAGATCTGAAGTTTGAGAATGAAACCGCATTGGTAGGTGGCGCAGCGTATGACGCACACGGCCACCCTTTGCCAGAGTCCACCTTGAAGTTGGCCATGGCTTCTGACGCTGTCTTGTTCGGTGCCGTAGGCGACTGGAAATACGACACCCTAGACCGTCCTTTGCGACCTGAGCAGGCGATTTTGGGATTGCGAAAAAACATGGGGCTTTTTGCCAACTTCCGTCCAGCGATTTGCTACGAACAATTGGTCGGCGCATCGAGCTTGAAGCCTGCGCTCATCTCTGGTTTGGACATTTTGATCATTCGCGAACTCACGGGCGATATTTACTTCGGACAACCCCGTGGCCGCCGTGTCGCAACAGACGGTCATTTCCCCGGCGCTGAAGAGGCCTTCGACACCATGCGCTACAGCAAGCCTGAGATTGAACGCATTGCCCACGTCGCTTTCCAAGCTGCGCGCAAACGCAAAACGGCAGGCGCCGAAGGGCGTGTGACGAGTGTGGACAAATCCAATGTGCTCGAAACCTTCCAATTCTGGAAAGATGTGGTGAGTGAAGTGGGTAAGCAGTATCCTGACATCGCCTTAGACCATATGTATGTCGACAACGCTGCGATGCAATTGGTGAAAGAGCCCAAGCGCTTTGACGTGGTCGTAACCGGCAATATGTTTGGCGATATCTTGAGTGACGAAGCGTCCATGCTCACTGGGTCTATTGGCATGCTGCCTTCTGCTAGTTTGAACAGCAAAAACCAAGGTCTCTATGAACCCAGCCACGGCAGTGCGCCTGATATCGCGGGTAAAGGTATTGCCAATCCGTTGGCCACCATCTTGAGCGCAGCCATGATGTTGCGCTTCTCCTTGAACCAGACAGAAGCTGCAGACCGCATTGAAACTGCCGTAAAAAAAGTGCTGGCCTTAGGTTTGCGCACGACTGATATTTACAGTGAAGGCACTACCAAGGTGGGTACTTCGCAGATGGGTGATGCGGTGGTCAAGGCGTTAGGCTAAAGACTAATATTTTCGAAAAAAGGCGTTGTCATGGGTAATTTAGTAGTTTTAGTGGGATGGCGCGGCATGGTCGGATCGGTTTTGATCGACCGCATGCAGCAAGAAAAAGACTTCGATTTAATCGAGCCTATTTTCTTTTCCACCTCAAACGCAGGTGGCAAAGCGCCTGCCATGGCGAAGAATGAAACCACCCTCAAAGACGCCAGCGATATCCAAGCACTCGCCAAGTGCGACATCATCCTGACTGCGCAAGGTGGCGACTACACCAAAGACGTGTACCCCAAGCTCCGCGCCGCTGGCTGGAGTGGCCATTGGATCGATGCGGCTTCTGCCCTTCGCATGGACAACGACGCAGTCATCATCTTGGATCCTGTGAACCGCGACGTGATCGATTCAGCCCTAACCAAAGGCGGCAAAGTGTGGGTCGGCGGCAACTGCACGGTGAGTTTGATGATGATGGCCATGGGTGGTTTGTTCAAGCACGGCTTGGTCGAGTGGATCAGCGCTATGACCTACCAAGCTGCCTCTGGCGCTGGAGCCCAGAATATGCGCGAACTGCTTTCGCAAATGGGCGCTTTACACGCCGCGGTCAAAGACGATTTGGCCAACCCTTCTTCGGCCATTTTGGATATTGACCGCAAAGTCGCGGCCGCTTTGCGCGACCCAGGCTTTCCAACCCAAAACTTTCGCAACACGCCATTGGCTGGCAGCTTGATTCCTTGGATCGATGTGCCCGTCGAACACGGACAAAGCAAAGAAGAATGGAAAGGCGGTGCCGAATGCAACAAGATTTTGGGTAACCCCGCCTTCAGAAGCCCCGGCAGCATCCCGATTGACGGCATTTGCGTGCGCATCAGTTCCATGCGCTGTCACTCACAAGGTCTAACCGTCAAACTCAAAAAAGACGTGCCGATGGACGAGATCGAAAGCATTTTGGCCCAAGCCAATGACTGGGTCAAAGTGGTACCGAACGTACGTGAAATCAGCGAACGCGAGCTCACCCCTGCCGCTATCACTGGCACCATGACGGTTCCAGTGGGTCGCCTACATAAGTTGGCCATGGGTAACGACTATTTAGGCGCTTTCACGGTGGGCGATCAACTCTTGTGGGGTGCCGCGGAGCCTCTGCGCCGCATGCTGCGCATTTTGTTAGAGCGCTGAAAAACCCGTTAATATCTTGCCCATGAACTTTGCACACCGCGCCACGCCCCGTTTATTACGTCAAATAGCGCTCGGGGCCGCGCTAAGTCTGGCTTTTGCGAGTTCTGGCTGGGCCATGACTTTCTTTAGCCCTGTGGTGCAGTCCAAAAAAGGTGAGCCGCTGCTGGCAGAAATTGACCTCAACGACGTCTCTGTGCAAGAGCAAATTGAGTTGCGTGCTGGCATGGCGTCTGCCGATATTTACAAAGTTACCCAGGTTGAGCTTCCCAACATCAACGGCACGCCTTTGGATATTAATGTGGAATTGATGCGCCGCGACAGTGGCCGCTACTACCTAAAACTCAGCTCTGACAAAAGTATTTCCAATAACTTTTTAGATTTACTGATTGAGTTGCGCTGGTCAACGGGTCGTCTCATTAAGAAATTCAGCATCGCCTTTTCTGACACCAAAGCCGAATCTAAATCTGAACCCAAAGCCAGTATGCCTGTGATTGGCTCAGGTTCTTCTGACAAGCTGGTGGTTGAGCGCGGAGATACCGCCAGTGAAATTGCTGTTAGCAAATTAGAGAGTGGAGTCTCCTTAGACCAAATGCTTTTGGCCATGTTGCGAAGCAACCCCGATGCGTTTGTTGCCTCCAACGTGAACCGCCTCAAAGCGGGCGCGGTGATTTCCATGCCCACGGCCAAGCAAGCGGCCGAGGTCTCTAGAGAAGAAGCGCGTAAACAAATCCAAATTCAAGCCAAAGAGTTTGACGATTACCGCGCCGAATTAGCCAACCGGGCGTCTGGCGGCAACGCCCCTCAGGCCAGCAGAGATACCGCTGGCAAACTGTCGGCCCAACTAGACAACAAAAAGGCCAAAGGTCCGCAAGACAAGCTGACACTCTCAAAGCCCTCCAAAGGTAACGAAGAAGAAAAAATCGCACGCCAACGTGAAGCGCAAGATGTGGCAAGCCGTGCTGCTGAAATTGGCCGTAACGTCGCTGAACTTAGCAAAATTGCTAGCGCCACTGCCTCTGAGGCGGCCTCAGGTGAAGTACCTGTGAGCGCTCCTGTCCCCAAAAACAAAAATTCTATGCCTTGGTTAGACAGCCTCACAAGCCACACTTTGGCACCTGTCGGAGCGGGCGCTCTGATTGCCCTCTTGGTATTGATTGCTTTGTGGATCAAACGCGCACGCAGTTTGAACAATGACCAAGATATTGAAGGCCTACCCCCTCTGAACGTCAAATTTAACCTTGACCTGCCAGAGGGTGACAACCGCCAGCCGTTCATTCCTTCCCACACCAACCAAGAAGTGCCACAGCACGAAGAGCATGGACACGGCGCATACGAACAAGACCATGCGCGCTCTTCATTTGATAGTGATCCTCTCGCATCTCAACACGAAGGCAACCACAGTGAGTTTGCAGCAGAGCCTGCTGCGCGTTATACGCCCTCTATTCCAGATATCTCTCTTAACCTTGACTCTGGCAATAGCAATGACCCCTTCCAAGTGCGTATCGATCTAGCCGACGAGTTGTGGAATTTGGGACAACTGCACACCAGCAAGGCGCTGATGGAAGAAGTGGCGCACGAGGCCACTGGCGATACCCAAGCCCGCGCCCTCAAGTGGCTGGCTGAACGAGGCTAAGCCATGCGCTTGGCGATGGGCCTGAGCTACAACGGCCGGGCCTACGAAGGGTGGCAGAGCCAACTCTCTGGACGCACCGTGCAAGACCGTTTTGAAGACGCCTTGCAAAAATTCACCCAAACAAAAATTTCTACCCATTGCGCAGGCCGCACAGATACCGGCGTGCATGGCTTGATGCAAGTCGTGCACTTTGATACGAAACTCACGCGCGATATGTATTCTTGGGTGAGAGGCACGAATTCATTTTTGCCGGATGACATTGCCGTGCAATGGGTGCGCAAAGTGCCAGACACCTTCCATTGCAGAGGAAGTGCAATTGCCAGACGCTATGTCTATGTCATGCTTGCATCGGCGGTGCGTCCCAGTGTTGATGTAGGGCGCGTCGGTTGGGTTTATCGCCCGCTCGACCTACAAAAAATGCAAGAAGCGGCGCGATATTTAATTGGCGAACACGATTTCACATCATTTCGCGCCTCGAGTTGTCAGGCTTTGAGCCCCGTTAAAAACATGACACG
>SYDB01000192.1 GCA_005786815.1 Burkholderiales bacterium | reverse complement strand
GTATAAAAGTAACTATTGCCCGAGATTATCTAGGCCACCGAAGCGGTGGGTGCTGGTTTAGATGGCGTGATGGGTGTCCCCAAAGCCCGCAAAATATCTTGCACCATCTTGGCTCTGGCCATGGGTTCTGGAAGTTCACGCTCGATGCGAAGCCTGTCATTACCCGCCAACTTGATATGTTTGTTTTTTTGTACCAACTCGATGATGCGCATAGCGTCAAACGGCGGATTTGGTTTGAAACTGATGATGGTCACATGCGGTGTCGCATCTACCTTGGTCACGCCATAGTCACGGGCTTTCACACGTAAACGGTGTACATCAATCAAGGTTTGGGCTTGAGTTGGCAATTTGCCAAAACGGTCCACCAATTCTTCTAGCAAGCCATCAATTTGGTCAGATGTTTTTGCAATGGCTAATTTTTTGTAGAAAGAGAGTCTTAGATGCACGTCGCCGCAGTAGTCGTTGGGCAGTAGAGCTGGTGCATGTAAGTTCACCTCCGTAGTTGCACTGAGTGGGCTGAGCAGGTCTGGTTCTTCACCATTCTTCAATGCCCGAACCGCTTCGCTCAACATCTCGTTGTAGAGCTGAAAACCGACCTCCAGCATATTGCCGCTTTGGCTCTCGCCCAAAACTTCGCCTGCACCTCGAATCTCAAGGTCGTGCATGGCCAAGTAAAAACCAGATCCCAGTTCTTCCATTTGTTGAATAGCGTCCAATCTTTGCGTCGCTTGTTTGGTCAGCGATTCAATATCAGGCACCATCAAATAAGCATAGGCTTGGTGGTGGCTGCGTCCTACGCGGCCTCGTAATTGGTGTAGTTGTGCCAAGCCAAATTTGTCAGCACGGCTCATGATGATGGTGTTGGCCGTTGGCACGTCAATGCCCGTTTCAATGATGGTCGAGCAAAGCAATACGTTGTAGCGTTGCGCTACGAAGTCACGCATGACGCGCTCTAACTCGCGCTCTGGCATTTGTCCGTGAGCAATGGCAATGCGGGCTTCTGGTAAGAGTTCCTCTAAGCGCGCACGACGGTTCTCGATGGTGTCGACTTCATTGTGCAAAAAGTAACACTGCCCACCGCGTTTCAGTTCGCGCAATACTGCTTCACGTATGACACCGTTGCCTTCTGTACGTACAAATGTTTTGATAGCCAAGCGTCTTTGTGGTGCTGTGGCGATGACGCTGAGGTCGCGCAATCCTTCTAGTGCCATGCCTAAAGTACGGGGGATGGGGGTCGCGGTGAGTGTCAGTACATCGACTTCCGCGCGAATGGCTTTCATCGTCTCTTTGTGACGAACACCAAATCGATGCTCTTCGTCGATGATCAAAAGCCCTAAGTCTTTGAACTTGACGCTCTCGCTCAGAAGTTTGTGCGTGCCTATGACGATATCGATTTGCCCATCAGCCAGTCCTTTCGCGGCCAAAGTAATTTCTTTGGCTGAGCGAAAGCGACTCATTTCTGCAATTTTGATAGGCCACTTGCTAAAACGGTCTGTCAGTGTTTGAAAGTGTTGTTCAGCCAGCAAGGTGGTTGGCGCTAAAAATGCCACCTGTTTGCCGCCAGTGACAGCTACAAAAGCTGCGCGCAGTGCCACTTCGGTTTTGCCAAAACCTACATCTCCGCAAACCAACCGGTCCATAGGCCGTGGACTAATCATGTCTTGAATCACAGCGTGAATCGCGGCGCGTTGGTCAGCAGTTTCGTCAAACCCAAAATCGTTGGCGAAGGTTTCGTAGTCTTGCGGTGAGTAGCGAAACGGGTGTCCAACCCTCGCTGCACGTCTTGCGTAAATATTGAGTAGTTCGGCCGCAGCGTCTCTTACTTGCTCCGCCGCGCGTCGTTTGGCTTTGTCCCACTGGGCCGAACCTAGTTTGTGCAAAGGCGCTTCGTCAGCGCTCACGCCTGTGTAGCGGCCGATCAAATGCAATTGACTGACGGGCACATACAACACAGCTTGGTCGGCGTATTCCAGATGCAAGAACTCTTGTAAAACGGGTAGCCCTTCCTCCGTTTTTTCACCCAGATCCATATTGACCAAGCCGCGGTAACGCCCAATGCCGTGTGCGTTGTGAACGACTGGGTCGCCAACATTGAGTTCTGATAAATCTTTGATCAGGGCTTCAACATCGCTAACCTGTTCTTGTTTTTTTCTTCTGCGCGCAGCCGGTGCGATAGCGAACAGTTCTGTTTCTGTGATGAAGTCGATACCGGTTTCTAACCAACTAAATCCCACCTGTAGGTGCGAGGTCGCGATACCAATTTTTTCTTGGGATTTTTCGAAGTCTTGTAAGGAGTCAAAGACAACAGGGCTGAGTTCGCTGGCTCTCAAGAAATCTAAAAGGCTTTCGCGACGCCCATCGCTTTCCGCCAAGATGAGCAAGCGGTGGGCGGTGTTTTTGGCGTAAAGCTCTAGCCGCTCCAGCGGGTCAGTTGCGCCCCGCATCACCATCAAATCTGGCAAGGATTGTGCGAAGGTGTTTTCGCTACTTGCGGCGTTGTAAGGACGCAGAGCTAGTTGCGCGTGTTGGTTAGCCGTTGCAAAAAACTGTTCTGCGCTTAAAAACAAACTGGCCGGAGATAGCGCAGGTCTTTCGGGGTCGCCTTGTACCAACCGGTAACGTTCTTGCGAGTCTTGCCAAAAGCGTTGAAAAACAGGTTCTAACTCGCCATGCAGCACCACGATGGCTGAAGTGCTGAGGTAATTGAAGACGGTGGCAGTCTCTTCAAAAAACAAGGGTAAGTAATACTCAATGCCTGCAGTCGCAACGCCATTTCCAATATCTTTGTAGATACGGCTTTTGGTCGGGTCACCTTCCAACAACTCACGCCAACGCTTGCGAAAGAGCGCGCGCGCATCTTGGTCCATGGGGAACTCGCGCCCAGGAAGAAGTCGAACTTCAGGAACTGGGTACAAACTACGCTGACTGTCGGGATCAAAGGTACGGATCGAATCGATTTCGTTGTCGAATAAATCGACGCGGTAGGGAACCAATGAACCCATAGGGAATAAATCGATCAATCCACCACGCACCGCATATTCACCAGGGCTGACAACTTGTGTGACATGGCTGTAGCCAGCCAAACTCAGCTGTTCTTTGAATTTCGCTTCATTGAGGGATTGCTTGACCTTGAATTCAAATGTGTAGCCCGCCAAGAAAGACGGCGGCGCAAGCCGATACAGCGCAGTGGTAGCAGGAATCAAAATGACATCTGCTTCGCCCTGCGAAATTCGCCACAGAGTCGCTAAGCGTTCGCTGATCAAATCTTGGTGTGGTGAAAAACTGTCGTAAGGCAGAGTTTCCCAATCAGGAAACAGCACACAACGCACTTCTGGTGCAAAGAAAGATATTTCGTCTTGCAAACGGTGTGCGTCCGCAGCGTCTGCAGTGACGATAGCGACTTGGGTTTTTTTGGTTTTTTCTTGTGCGCCTAATTTAGCAAGCCATAGCGCATCGGCTGAGCCAACAGGGCGATCAATGGCAAATCGTTTGCCGGTACTCAAAGAAGGCAGGTGCATTGGGTTGATTCTAGAATGACAGCATGTCTCACCCCACAGCAACAACGCATCAGATGTATGCATTGATTCCTTGCGCGGGTAGTGGTGCGCGTGCAGGCTCCTCAGAGCCAAAGCAATATCGCGACATTGCTGGACTGCCTATGGTGATCCATACCTTGCGTGCGTTCCATGCTGTGGCGCGCATCAAGCAAGGTTTGGTTGTTGTAGCCCCCGATGACATCGTTATGACTGGTTTACTGCAAAAACATGGCCTTGATAACTTTCAAGTCGCAGGAGTTGGTGGTGCACAACGTTCAGACAGTGTGTTGGCGGGCCTCAACGCCTTGATAGTGCACGGAGCCAAATCGGACGATTGGGTGTTAGTGCATGACGCTGCACGTTGTTTGATCACACATCAGCAAATAGATGTTTTGATAGACGCAGTAGTCTCAGATCCAGTTGGTGGTCTCTTAGCGCAACCTTTGGCCGATACCTTGAAGTCTGCAGACCATAATCGCGTAGCCAGTACGGTGACACGCGTTGATAAATGGCTAGCCCAAACACCACAAATGTTTCGAATCGGCCCATTGAAGCATGCCATTGAACAAGCAGGTTCATCGGTGACCGACGAATCGTCTGCTATGGAATCTATGGGGTTCCATCCCTTACTGGTGGCTAGTGATAGCCATAATTTCAAAGTGACTTATCCGCAAGACTTTGCGCTAGCAGAAGCTATTTTTCACATGAGAAACAACCATTTGCATGGAACACGCTAAATTTCGAATAGGTGAGGGCTGGGATACGCATGCGCTGGTGACTGGACGCCCACTTGTCATTGGCGGCGTGCATATTCCCCATACACACGGTTTATTAGGACATTCAGATGCAGATGTATTGCTGCACGCGATTACAGATGCTTTGCTTGGCGCTGCTGCGCTAGGTGATATTGGTCGGCACTTTCCCGATACCGATGCGCAATTTAAGGGCGCTGATTCTTGGCTTCTTTTGCAAAAAGTAGGGCAATTATTAAAAACTAATGGGCATCAAATTGGCAATATTGATGCTACTGTGATTGCGCAAGCGCCTAAGCTCGCTAGTTTTATTCCTGCCATGTGCGAGAGGATCGCTCAAGCTTTAGACATTAGTGCACAACAGGTGAATGTAAAAGCCAAAACTGCCGAAAAAATGGGTCCTGTAGGAGAGGGCTTGAGTATGGAAGCTAGGGCTGTAGTGCTGATTTATTGATTTTTGGGATGCAGGGCTACTAAGCCGTCTACTATCTCGCGAACGATGCGTTTTTGCTCGCATTTAAGCAATAAATATTTAACGATGAGTTGCTGGTCAATGAGATTGACTTTGTCTTCAGCAATATTTTTATCTAGCGACTTAGAGGGTGGTGTGCCAAATAGCAAACCCTCTGGTGAAATCTTGAGCCATTTGCACAAGATCAGTAATTTGTCTTGCTTGGGAACAGAAACTCCCATTAACCAGTTGCGCGCAGCGTGGGAGGTGATGCCTTCACCCCAGTAACGTAAATTGAATTCGTTAGCAACGACGGTGGCCGAGGGGCGAATACCTGCTTCTTTTAGGGCGGATCGAAGGCGGTCTGCGAACTTAGAAGTTTCTTTGGTGGGGGAGGTGCGTTTCATTCCGCTAAGTTAACATTTGTTTTACCTTTATAGTTAATTATAGGTTAAAAATTAATTAATTTAGTATTTAATTATTACTGCGCAGCCCAGCCGCCGTCCATATTCCAAGCAACACCACGCACATTGTTTGCAGCTTTGGAGCACATAAAGACTGCCAACGCACCAAGTTCTTGTGGTGTTGTGAATTGCATAGAGGGCTCTTTTTCGCCAAGTAAGAGTTTGGTAGCTTCATCATTAGAAATTTTTAATTCAGCTGCTTTGGCGTCGACTTGTTTTTGAACCAATGGGGTCAGCACCCATCCAGGACATATCGCATTGCAGGTCACGCCTGTCGTAGCAGTTTCTAGTGCAGTGACTTTGGTCAATCCCACAATCCCGTGTTTGGCGGCCACATAAGCTGACTTTTGGGCCGAAGCGACTAAACCATGCACAGACGAGACGTTGATGATGCGCCCCCAGTTTTTTTGACGCATATAAG
Source organism: Burkholderiales bacterium (assembly GCA_005786815.1). Classification (GTDB taxonomy): domain Bacteria; phylum Pseudomonadota; class Gammaproteobacteria; order Burkholderiales; family Burkholderiaceae_C; genus Limnohabitans. The sequence goes on along the minus strand of SYDB01000192.1, from coordinate 1,801 downwards.
GCAGGGCTAAGCGCGAAGTGTGAAACGCACTGGTGAGGTTAATGGCAATGATGGCGTCCCATTTATCGGCAGGAAAACTTTCAATAGAGGCCACATGCTGAATGCCAGCGTTGTTGACCAAAATATCCACGCCACCAAAATTTTTATTTGCAAATTCCATCAGGTCTTGGATATCGCTTGCCTTGCTCATATCAGCAGGATGGTGCGCAACTTTGACTTTGCGCGCTTCAATTTCCGCCTTGGGGCCAGCAACATCACCAAATCCATTCATAACAATATTGGCGCCTTCTTTGGCGAGTGCAATCGCAAGACCTAAGCCAATACCGCTAGTGGAACCGGTCACCAACGCTGTTTTACCTGCAAGTTGTAGTTGAGACATTTTTAGAACCCTTTTGAAAATAATAAAAAACTTGTGACATTATGAGGTTTTCGAATTTAAAAACTTGGCATGGACGACGCAGTTTTACAAAAGGCTAGGAATTTTGCGCAGCCACTGTTGGAAGGAAGTACCTTCGACAGTGGCGAGGATGTACTTGCGCACGCAGACGCGATGGTGCAGATGCTGGCCCAGATGGGTGACTCCCAAGATATGCAGGCTGCTTGTTATTTGGTTTATGCCTGTGACCACCTTGCTAAGCCTGAAGAAGTCATCGCCAAGGCGTTTGGTGAAAGTTTTGCTACGTTAGCGATAGAAACATCGCTTTTGATTCGCATTCAAAGGCAAGCACGGTTGTCTGCCAGTGTGGAAGCACAGCCAGACCTAGGTGTCGAGAACGTTCGCAAAATGCTTTTAGCGTTTTCAAGAGACTTGCGTGTGGTGATGCTACGTTTGGCATCCAGGCTGCAAACCTTACGCCATTATTCGGTGGTGAAAAAACCTTTGCCCATTGGATTGGCGCAAGAGTCCTTGCAGGTTTTTGCACCCTTGGCCAACCGCTTGGGTATTTGGCAAATCAAATGGGAATTAGAAGATCTTTCATTCAGATTTACCGAACCCGATACCTACCGGCAAGTTGCGCAATGGTTAGATGAAAAACGCGCAGAGCGGGAAATCTACATCGCAAATACCTGCGCATCTATCGTCCAAGGATTGAAAGAGCAAGGCATTGACGCAAAAGTCTACGGTCGCCCCAAACATATCTACAGCATTGTTAAAAAAATGCGCGACAAGGGGATTGGGTTTGAAAGAGTTCTGGATATCAGGGCTTTTCGTATTCTGGTCGACACTGTTCCCAATTGTTATGCCGCGCTGAGTTGGGTGAATAGCCAATTTGTACCCATGGTGGAAGAGTTCAACGATTACATTGCGCGTCCTAAATCAAATGGCTACCAGTCGCTTCACACGGTGGTGCGCGATGCACAGCAAAAAGCCATAGAGATTCAAATCAGAACGCAAAGCATGCACGACCACGCGGAGCATGGGGTTGCCGCGCATTGGGCCTATAAAGAGGCTGGCAAAAAAGGCTATTCGGGTGTATCAGCTACGGGTGCCTACGACGCCAAAATCGCAGTGTTGCGCCAATTGCTGGCTTGGGAAAGAGAGATGGCCTCTGCCAACTCCCAATCAAGCGACAACCGAACTAAAGGCAAACAACAAGCGCAGCTTGCGCCTGACCGAATTTACGTGCTGACACCTGAGGCCGCCGTAGTGGAATTGCCAGAAGGCGCAACCCCCATTGATTTCGCATACACCTTGCATACCAATTTGGGGCATCGTTGCCGTGGCGCGCACATCGACGGCGCGATGGTTCCTTTGAATACGGTACTTAAAAACGGACAAACTGTCTCAATCACTGCGATC
>SYDB01000191.1 GCA_005786815.1 Burkholderiales bacterium | reverse complement strand
GCCGCCAACCCCGCACGCGCTGCCTTGGTGCGCTCGTTGATAGACAAGCTGGATCAACCCGGCACGCAAAACCCTAGAGGCAATATCCATGTGGTGTATTTGAAAAATGCAGATGCCACCAAGTTGGCTGCCACCTTGCGCGCAGCGGTCACGGGAGAAGTGCGCGCACCCATTAACAACCCCACACTCAACAACGCAAGCAACCCCATGGGGAGCAATACAGGTGCTACTTCTTCAACCACAGGCAACGCAAACAATGCCAACACCACAGGCGGACAGATTCAAGCTGACCCAGCTACCAACGCGTTGATCATCACAGCGCCTGAACCCCAGTACCGCCAATTGCGCGCCGTCATCGACATGCTGGACCAACGCCGTGCGCAAGTGATGGTGGAGAGTTTGATTGCTGAGGTCAATGCAGACAAAGCCTTACAAATGGGAATTCAATGGCAAGCGCCGTTTGGCACGAACTCACTTGGGGGCACTAACTTTGGCACCACTGGAAATATTGCTGGGCTTTCACAGGGGAGCACTGCTGCTGCCTCCGCCGGAGTCAGTGCTGGTCTCAATATTGGCACCTTGCGAACTGTCAATGGCACAAACGTTCTCGGAGGTCTGGCTAACTTTTTAGAGACCAATGGTGACGCCAATATTTTGTCAACGCCAACTTTGCTCACACTCGACAACGAAGAAGCCAAGATCGTCGTGGGACAAAACGTGCCTTTCATCACGGGCCAATACACCAGCAACAACACATCCACAGGTTCGGTCAATCCGTTTCAAACGGTGGAACGCAAAGACGTGGGTTTGACTTTGCGCGTAAAACCACAAATTAGTGAAACTGGCACGGTCAAACTGACCATCTTCCAAGAGGTTTCGAGTGTGGATTACACCAAGGCTTCCACGATCGGCTTGATTACCAACAAGCGCAGCATTGAATCCAATGTCTTGGTCGAAGACGGTTCTGTGATTGTGTTGGGCGGTTTGTTGTCTGACACCTTCTCTGGCACTAAAAGCCAAGTGCCCGGCTTGGGCGACATCCCTGGTTTTGGCTGGTTGTTTCGCAACGAATCGCGTACGCGCTCTAAAGCCAACTTGATGGTGTTTTTGCGACCCATCGTTGTGCGTGATGCCAGTGCCACCGAAGCATTGAGCAATAACCGTTACCAACAAATGATGGGCGTTCAAAACAATTCACAACCAAGCCGCAATCTATTGCTAGACACTGGTGGCGCCGCTAAATTGCCACCGATCAACGAGTCACCCAAGCCCGCCGGCAAGTGATATGCGCCAATTGCTCCCCTATGCCTTCGCCAGAAGCCATCAACTCTTGTTGGAAGAAGAGGGCGACACCTATACCCTCTGGCATGGTGAAGCACCCGATGTTGGTGCTTGGAGCGAAGTCAACCGGCGTTACAGCGTTCACACCTTTGAATACCTAGACAACACCAGCCTAGCCAAACGCATCAGCGAGGCGTATGCGCAAGTTGACTCTAATGCGGCGCTAGTGGTCAATGCCGTCGAGAGCGACATTGACATCACGCGCATGATGCAAGAGTTGCCAGCGGTAGAAGATTTACTTGAAGCCGCAGACGATGCGCCCATCATCCGCATGCTCAATGCCTTGCTGACCCAAGCTGCGCGCGATGGGGCGAGTGATATCCATATCGAACCTTATGAACGCCATTCCAGTGTGCGTTTTCGTGTCGACGGCACTTTGCGCGAAGTGGTGCAACCTAATCGCGCCTTACATGCGGCATTGATTTCGCGTTTAAAAATCATGGCTGAGCTCGACATTGCAGAAAAACGTTTGCCGCAAGACGGTCGCATCTCTTTGCGCTTAGGCCAACGCGCTATCGATGTGCGGGTCTCCACTTTGCCAAGTGCGCACGGTGAGCGCGCGGTCTTGCGTTTGCTGGACAAGTCACAAGGGCGTTTGAGTTTGGAATCGGTGGGTATGTCTGGCGACACGCTGCAGCGCTTTGCCTCATTGGTGCAGCAACCCCACGGCATTATTTTGGTGACGGGCCCAACAGGTTCTGGCAAAACCACCACCTTGTACGCAGCACTACAAACTTTAGATTCGACGCGTAGCAACATCATGACGGTAGAAGACCCGATTGAATACGAGCTAGCTGGCGTGGGCCAAACCCAAGTGAATCCCAAAATTGATTTGGATTTCGCCAAAGCCTTGCGCGCCATCTTGCGACAAGACCCCGACGTCATCATGATTGGAGAGATTCGCGATTTTGAAACTGCACAAAGTGCGATTCAAGCTTCGCTCACAGGCCATTTGGTTCTCGCCACATTGCACACGAATGATGCTGCAAGTGCAGTCACGCGTTTGCATGACATGGGTGTGGAGCCGTTTTTATTGAGCTCTTCTTTATTAGGTGTGCTGGCGCAGCGCCTTTTGCGCAAACGCTGCACTCCGTGTGCAGGCAAAGGGTGCGATGCGTGCGGTCAAAGCGGCTACCTTGGCCGCACAGGTATTTTTGAGCTACTCACCACCAACGACGAAATGCGCGCGCTCATCCACGCGCAAGCCAGCGAGGCCAAATTGCGCGAAGCGGCACTGCGCAATGGCATGACACTGATGCGCGAAGATGGAGAGCGTTTGGTGCGTCTGGGCATCTCCACAGAAGAAGAGCTTATTCGCGTGACGCGCGATTGATATTGGCCATTTGCTTCTATGCCTGCCTATTCGTTTGAAGCACTAGACCCACAAGGCCAAACACGCCGCGGCGTATTGGAAGCAGACACTGCACGCCATGCCCGCAGCCAATTGCGTGCGCAGGACTGGGTGCCACTCAAGATAGATCTGCAACAAGCGGCTAAAACAGGTTTGCAAACTGTGATTTGGGAATCCAAAGTATTTGGCAACGATGCATTGGCTGTGTGGACACGTCAATTAGCGGGTCTTGTGGGTGCAGGCTTACCACTAGAGCGCGCATTGAGCACTTTGTCGCAAGAAGCAGAAACGCCTCGTCAACGCGATTTGGTGTCTGCCTTACGCGAAGAAGTCAATGCAGGCGCCACATTTGCCAAAGCCTTGGCGCAATATCCACGCGAGTTCTCTCCGATTTACTTAGCGGTCATTGCTGCAGGAGAACAAAGTGGGCATTTAGATATGGTGCTTGAGAGCTTGGCTGAAGATCTGCAAACACAACAAGCCCTTCGCAACAAACTGCTAGCAGCCACTTTGTACCCAGCGATAGTCAGCGTGGTGGCTTTGTTGATTGTTTTTTTCTTGCTCACCTATGTGGTGCCGCAAGTGGCACAGGTGTTTAGCAGCAACCAACAGGCATTGCCCTGGCTCACCACTTTTATGTTGGGCTTGAGTGCCTTGTTGCAAGCGCTGTGGTTATGGGTGTTGTTACTTGTGGTCGTTGTTACTTGGGTCTTGCGCCTTGCGCTTCGCCAAAGCGATTTTCGACAACGCTTTGATGCAGCATGGTTACAACTTCCACTCATTGGTCGCTTATCGCGCGGCTATAACGCCGCAAGATTTGCCAGCACCTTGGCTATGTTGGCCGCTGCGGGCGTGCCTATTTTGAAGGCGCTGCAAGCGGCCTCTGACACCCTATCGAATGCTGCGATGCGCCGAGATGCGCAAGAGGCTTATGCGATGGTGCGCGAAGGTGCGCCTCTTGCATCTGCACTGGCCCAACATGCACGCTTTCCGCGTTTGTTGGTGATGTTTGCGCGACTGGGTGAGCAAACAGGCACGTTGCCCACCATGCTGCAACGCACCGCGCAGCAACTTGGTGAAGAGGTGCAACGCCGTGCCATGCAATTGGCCACTATTTTGGAGCCCTTGCTCATCGTGGTGATGGGTGCTGTGGTGATGATGATTGTGCTGGCTGTGATGCTGCCGATCATCCAACTCAACCAATGGGTACGATAGACAACATGGGTGTTTCACTACAAGGTAAATTGGTCGTGGCGATTTCATCGCGCGCATTGTTCGACTTCGAAGAAGAAAACCGCGTCTTCGAGCAAACCGACGACCGCGCCTATATGAATTTGCAACTAGAACGTTTGGACGCGCCTGCCAAACCAGGGGTTGCGTTTTCATTGGTTCAAAAATTATTGGCGTTCAATAGCCCAGACTCACAGCGGGTAGAAGTGGTGATCTTGTCGCGCAACGACCCTGTGAGTGGGATGCGGGTGTTTCGTTCAGCGCAGCACTATGGCTTGCCCATACAGCGAGGTAGTTTTACCCGCGGACAAGCACCGTGGCGCTATTTAAAGCCTTTGCATGCGAATTTGTTTTTGTCGACCCATTTGGCTGACGTGCGTGCTGCATTAGAGGCTGGTGTGCCGGCTGCGCAGGTGTATCCGCATTCTGCACATGCGTCCCTTGCCAACCCGCATGAAGTGCGTATCGCTTTTGATGGAGATGCGGTGTTGTTCAGCGACGAAGCGGAGCGTGTTTTTCAATCCGAAGGGTTGAATGCTTTTCAGCAGCATGAGAAAGACCATGCGGCACAACCACTGTCAGCCGGCCCGTTCAAACCTTTGCTTGATGCTTTACAAGCCTTACAACTTGCTGGCACGCCAAGCATGCGACTGCGTACTGCCTTAGTGACTGCCCGCAGTGCGCCAGCGCATGAGCGCGCCATTCGCACTTTGATGAACTGGAACATCGAAGTCGATGAAGCCATGTTTTTAGGTGGCTTAGAAAAAGGCGAGTTTCTGCGCGAGTTTGAGCCAGATTTTTTCTTCGATGACCAAACCGGCCACATCGAGTCAGCTGCTCGCCATGTACCTGCTGGACATGTTGTAAGCGGCGTTAGAAATTTATGAGCGAGAAAGATTTGCTCACCCAAAAAAGCAATTGGCAAAAAACCCGTCTGCAGCTGGGCAGAGTGTGGGCTTTGTCTCTGCCCTACTTTCAATCAGAAGACAAATGGCGCGCCAGGAGTTTGTTGGCAGCGTGCGTGGGCTCGAACTTGGGCATGGTCTACATGATGGTGCTGTTCAACGACTGGAACCGCGTTTTTTATGACGCCTTACAAAACCGCGATGCCGAAGTGTTTTGGCAACAACTGGGGGTATTCGGAATTTTGGCGACTTGCTACATCGTTGTCGCCGTTTATAAGTTCTACCTCACGCAATTACTCGAACTTGGTTGGCGCGCATGGATGACGCGTGATTATTTGCAGCGCTGGTTTTCGCACCATGTGTTTTATCGTTTAGAACTGCAAGCGCAAAACGGCACAGACAACCCCGACCAGCGGATTCAAGAAGATGTGCAGCAGTTCACTGCAGATACCGTGAGCCTCTCTTTAGGCTTGCTTGATGCCTCCGTCACCTTGCTGAGTTTCATTGGGATTTTGTGGATGCTTTCAGGTGGTTTTAGTTTTGAATTGGGCGAAGAGTCTTACAACATTCCAGGCTTTATGGTGTGGATGGCTTTGTTTTATGCACTCAGTGGCAGCTTGCTAGGTCACTGGATTGGCCGCTCGATGGCGTCGCTCAATTTCCAACAACAACGATTAGAAGCCGACTTTCGTCACCATTTGATGCGCGTGCGTGAATACAGCGAAGCGATTGCGCTAGACCGTGGTGCTGGCGTTGAGCGCGCTTCTTTGCAAACACGCTTTGCACTAGTGATCGATAACTTCATGCGCTTGTTGCGTGTACAAAAACGCTACACCTGGTTTAGTTCTGGTTATGGACAGGCTGCCGTGGTATTTCCTATGCTAGTAGCGTCACCGCGCTATTTCAGTGGCGCCATTCAACTCGGCGAGTTGATGCAGATATCTTCTGCTTTTGGACAAGTGCAAGAGTCACTGAGTTGGTTTATTACCAACTACAGTCGACTGGCTTCTTGGCAAGCGACCACATTGCGTTTGACGAGTTTTCAAGACCAGATGCAAGCGATTGAAGCTACGCGCACAACGCAAACAATTGACGCGCAAGAGAATTTGCCTGCAATTGACGCCAGCATCCCTGACTTAGGCACACCGGGGTTGAATCAACTCACAACGCCATCACTGACCATCAGTCTCCCTAGCGGTGTCGTCTTGCTGGATCAAGTGAGTTTTCAAGTGAATGCGGGCGATCGTGTTTTGATTCGCGGTCCGTCTGGTTGT
>SYDB01000190.1 GCA_005786815.1 Burkholderiales bacterium | reverse complement strand
TGTGAACTTGGTATTTGCACTGTGGCTTTGCTCACAGGCGCAACGTATGAATACCACCACCATGCGCCAGACTTTCTAACAGCAGGTGGAACGCAGGCTGAGTTAGATGCCTTGAACCGTGCCGTCAAAGGGGACGCATGCCAAGCCATTACTGATGCCGCGTTTGGTGAAGTAGAGCGCTTAGTAGTGCAATACGCAGCGCAAATCACGGTCAAAGTGAAGGTAGACGATGCTTTGTTCAAGCAGATCAGCCAACACTTTGACACCACGGGCGTGGTGGAGTTAACAACCGCGATTGCCACCTACAACATGGTGGCGCGGTTTTTAACGGCGCTTCAAATTACGCCCGAAGGCGAAGAAAGGCATTAATCAGCCTTGATATCGTTGTCTTTGACGACCTTGGCCCAAATCACCATTTGCTTTTCAATAAAAGAGCGGGCTTGTTCTGGAGAACCGCCCATGATGTCAATGCCTTGGGCATCGAGTTTTTTGGCGACTTCTGGATTCTTCAAAACCTTATTGAGTTCTTCGTTCATGCGCTTGATGATCTCAGGTGGCGTTTTGGACGATGCCAAAAAGGCCCACCATGCAGGCGCCTCAAAACCCGCGTAACCGTTTTCTGCAATGGTTGGCACATTGGGTAAATCTGGCGAACGCTTGCTGGTGGTGACAGCCAATGGGCGCATGCGGCCGCTATCGATGTGTGGCTTGGTCACAAATATGGAGGCAATAGACAAAGGCACATGCCCAGCGACGGCATCGCTCATCAAGGGACCACCGCCTTTATAAGGAATATGCGTCCATTCGACATTGGCGTCTTTGCCTAACAACGCCATCGCTAAGTGGCCAAGGCTTCCATTACCAATCGTGCCAAAACTCACATTTTTCTTAGCTTTTGCGGCAGCGACAACTTCTGCAAATGTTTTGTATTCAGAGCCCGCATGCGTCGCCAAGACCATGGGGGATGTGCCGACCACGACCATAGGAGTCAGGTCTTTTTTGCTGTCAAAAGGCATGCTGGGGGTGAGGCTTGGATTAACGCCAAATGTGTCAAACACCACAGCAAATGTGTAGCCATCAGCAGGGGCGTGCACCACAGCTGCAGTCCCGATCGTGCCGGAAGCGCCACCGCGGTTTTCCACAATCACGGTTTGACCCAATTGCTGCGACAAAGGCTGCGCAATGATGCGCGCTACTTGGTCTACGGACCCGCCCGGTGGAAACACGGCCACCAAACGAATGGGTTGGCGCGTGGGCCATGCTTGCGCCAAAGCCAGCATAGGGGCACACAAAGCGCACAACAGTGCGGTGAGGCCTAAATTTTTTATCCAAGCATGCATATAAAAACTCCCAATAAAAATAAACAACAGCTTGTCGCGAATTGTTCTACACCCACATAGGGTTTTCGCTACGGCTAATACGCATCGGGTTATTACGGATCTACCGCCATTGATAATGCGCAAATGGTCCGTTCCACCCAACTTTTACATAGTGCGCATAGTGGCGCATCGTCATCAAACTCCTTCGAGAAACCCCTCCAAACGCGTTCTGGTTGGTTAAATGGGCAATTAGTGCAATACGCGTCAAAAGACGCGCCGTTTGGCGAGTTGACCTTGACGTGTCCAGAGGGACAACACCTCCATCACCTAGATTGGCGCACCAACGAGGGCGTGTTGTTACTCAAAAACTTACAACGCCTCACTGCCCCCAACCCGGGCGTGATGACGGGCCCTGGCACCAACAGCTATTTGGTGGGTGACCCCGACACTGGTTATCTAGTGATTGACCCAGGACCGGCAGATACCGAACATATCGATCGCTTATGGCGCGCAGCGGGTGGCGATATACGCATGATTGTGTGCACCCACTCCCACCCAGACCATTCACCGGGTGCCGCACCATTGCAAACTTTGTGTGTGGCGCATGGCAAACGACCGCCTATCTTTGGTTTGTCTTCTGCACCCACTGCGCGTGCGAACAGCGAATTCACGCCCGAGCGTGAATTGGTAGATGGCGAACGTCTCATCTTGCAATGCGCCAGCCACCAACATACTTTGCGTGTGGTGCACACACCAGGCCATGCAGCGAACCACTTGTGTTTGGTGTTGGAAGAAGATGGTTTGCTATTTAGTGGCGACCATGTTTTGAATGGCAGCACCACGGTGGTCGATCCACCTGATGGGCATATGACGGACTATTTAGAGTCACTCGATAAATTACTCAATGCTTGCGAGCAACACCATATTCAATTTATCTTGCCAGCGCATGGCTATGTTTTAGGAAATGTATGGGGTGAGGCGCACGATGCGCGTGCTTGTATCGCGCATCTCAAAGCGCATCGACTCAAACGTGAGGCCAAGATTTGGGCTGTGATGCAGCAACACCCTGAGGGCAGCATGGACGATTGGGTTAAGCATGCCTACGACGATGTGCCTTCTAAGTTATGGCCTGTTGCCAAGCGTTCTTTGTTGGCGCATGTCGAGAGATTACAAAACCTCTAAATTCGTCAAAAGTGTGAAGCTCGCCGATACGCCGGATTCTGTGCGTCTTGGTTTCCCAATACGTGACCGCCATTACTCTGGGCCGAGGGTCACCCACTCGGCTCGGTGCTACCTACCCGCCATCTCAGCGAACCGCCTCAACGATGGCCTACTTGGTATTGCTGCGCGCAGAGATTGCCCGTTTCACCCGAACTCAATCGGCTCGTCTCTGTTGCTCTGATCCTCACCTCACGGTGGAGAGGCGTTACCTCCTGCGCTGTCCTATGCAGTCCGGACGTTCCTCCAGTGCCTTGTTTCCAAGATTGCACCAGCGACGGCCTAGCGAGCTTCACAGGTTCATTATCGCTGTC
>SYDB01000189.1 GCA_005786815.1 Burkholderiales bacterium | reverse complement strand
CATGCTTAAGATTGAAAACCTTCACGCGTTTTATGGCAAAAGCCATGTATTACATGGTGTATCGTTTGACATCAAAGTCGGTGAAATTGTTTCTTTGTTAGGACGAAACGGCTCGGGTCGTTCCACAACAGCCCGGTCCATCATGGGACTTGTCGAATGCCAAGGTTCCATTGAATGGAATGGACAAGCTATTTTGGACAAGAAGGCATACCAAATTGCCCATCTCGGCATAGGCTACGTGCCTGAAAACCGCGACATATTCCCCAAACTCACCGTCCACCAAAACCTGATGCTTGGCCAAAAAGGCAAAGGCGAAGGCAGTCGCTGGAATTTTGATGACATGTACGCTATGTTTCCCCGCTTAAAAGAGCGTCAACATACGGAGGCAGGTGTGTTGTCTGGTGGTGAACAGCAAATGCTGACGCTGTGTCGCACCCTCATGGGTGACCCTAATCTCATCATCATCGATGAACCCACAGAAGGACTCGCGCCCAAAATCGTGGCCTTGGTCGGTGAGTACCTGGAAACCTTGAAACAAAAAGGTATTTCTGTTTTATTGATAGAACAAAAGCTAACGATTGCTATGGATATTTCAGACCGTGTCTTGGTCATGGGCCACGGCAGTATTGTGTTTTCAGGTACACCGACACAACTACGAGAAGACGCTTATATCCGTCGTGAATGGCTCGAAGTTTGATCTAAAATGAAAAAAGAACGATCGTTCTTTTTCTTGTCCCAATTCAGTTTCAACAAGGAATCCGCATGAGTGCAGACTACAAAGTTCACGGCGACGTGGCTGTTATTTCCCTGAACAACCCACCCGTCAATGGTTTAGGGCTTTCAACCCGTCAAGCAATTACAGAAGGGGTTGAAAAAGCAGTCCAAGATGCTTCTATCAAAGCCATTGTTATTACAGGACATGGAAAAGCTTTTTCAGGTGGCGCTGACATTCGTGAGTTTGGTTCCCCTAAAGCCACACAAGAGCCCAATTTATTGAGCGTGATTGCGCAAATTGAAAATTGCGCAAAACCTGTGGTGGCCGCCGTTCATACCGTTGCGATGGGCGGAGGTTTGGAGTTGGCGCTGGGATGCCACTACCGCATTGCTGCGCCAGGTGCCAGCATTGCATTGCCAGAAGTCAAAATCGGTTTGCTACCTGGCGCTGGTGGTACTCAGCGTTTACCGCGCGTTTTGGGTGTCGAGCCTGCTCTCAACATGATTGTCAGTGGAGAGGCGATCAAAAGCGAAATGCTAGCCATGTTGCCTGGACAAAAGCTGTTCGACAAAATGTCCGCATCTGCAGAGAGCTTGATGGACGAGGCCCTGAAGTTCGCTCGCGAAGTGTCCGCTACACGGCCCTTACCCCGTGTACGTGATTTGCCATGTAAGCACCACCAAGGCGATGCGTATTTCCAATTCACGCGCAATATGGTCAAAGGCATGGCAAAGAACTTTCCCGCACCACCAAAGTGTGTGGATGCGGTGCAAGCAGCAACCAAGAAAAAGTTTGACGAAGGCATGGTGATAGAGCGTGAACTCTTCATCAATTTGATGTGGACACCCGAATGTCGAGCATTAAGACATTTATTCATATCCCAACGTGCGGCTTCCAAGATTGCAGACGTGCCTGACACCACTCCCACCCGCACTATCAAACAAATCGCGGTCATCGGTGCTGGAACCATGGGCGGTGGCATTAGCATGAATTTCTTGAATGCAGGTATTCCCGTCAAGATATTGGAGACCAAGCAAGAAGCGCTTGACCGTGGCATTGCCACCATCAAGAAAAACTACGAAGCCCAAGTTAAAAAGGGCAAACTCAAAGAAGACAAATATGCGCAGCGCATGGCATTACTCACTAGCACGCTGAGTTATGACGACATCAAAGACGCAGACTTGGTGATTGAAGCTGTGTTTGAAGAAATGGGCGTCAAAGAAACTGTATTCAAACAACTAGACGCTGTGATGAAGCCTGGTGCAATTTTGGCGTCCAACACATCGACGCTAGACGTCAATGCGATCGCCAATTTCACCAAGCGTCCTGAGGATGTGATTGGTATGCACTTCTTTAGTCCAGCCAATGTCATGAAATTGTTGGAAGTAGTGCGCGGCGCAAAGACGGCCAAAGATGTCTTGGCCACTGTGATGGCGCTTGCCAAAACCATTAAAAAGACCGCAGTTGTATCGGGCGTTTGTGATGGTTTTATCGGCAACCGCATGATCGAGCAATACGGTCGCCAAGGTGGCTTCTTATTAGAAGAAGGGTGCACACCACAACAAGTCGACAAAGCCATCGAGAAATTTGGTTTTGCCATGGGCCCTTTCCGCATGGGCGATCTAGCAGGTAACGACATCGGTTGGGCTATTCGTAAACGCCGTTATGTTGAAAAGCCCAATATGAAGTACAGCAAGACCGCTGACTTACTCTGTGAAATGGGCCGCTTTGGACAAAAGGTCGGCAAAGGTTGGTATGACTACCAGGCCGGCAAACGCGATGCCATCCCTAATAAAGAAGTGGAAGACATGGTCGTCAAACACCGCGCGACGATAGGTATGACACCCAGAAAAATCAGCGATGAAGAAATTGTCCAACGCTTGGTGTTTTCATTGGTGAATGAAGCTGCACACATCTTGGAAGACGGTATTGCATCCAAGGCCAGCGATATTGATATGGTCTACATCACTGGCTACGGATTCCCGATTTACCGAGGCGGTCCTATGTTGTATGCAGACCAAGTGGGTCTCTTCAATGTGGTGCAAGCCATGCACCGCTTTGCCGCCAACCCGCATGACGATGCCGAGTTCTGGAAGCCTGCGCCCTTGTTGGCGAAATTGGCTGCCGAAGGCAAAACTTTCAATTAAGGAATTCCCATGACCAATGCAGTAATTGTTTCTACCGCACGCACACCTCTGGCTAAAAGTTGGAAAGGTGCTTTCAACATGACACATGGCGCTACGCTAGGTGGCCATGCAGTGAAGCACGCGATTGCCCGTGCTGGCGTTGATGCCGCTGAAGTTGAAGACGTGATCATGGGTTGCGCCAATCCTGAGGGTGCAACGGGTGCCAATATTGCACGTCAAATTGCTTTGATGGCGGACTGTCCGATCACGGTGAGTGGTTTGACAGTAAACCGTTTTTGCTCGTCAGGTTTACAAACAATCGCCTTGGCAGCGCAACGTGTGATCGCGGGTGAGGGTGACATTTATGTCGCAGGTGGTGTGGAGAGTATTTCTTGCGTACAACAAGAAATGAACCAACACATGTTGGCAGATATGAATCTCATGAAAAAGAAGCCCGAAATCTACTGGAATATGTTGCAAACGGCTGAGCAAGTAGCCAAGCGTTACAACATATCGCGTGAACGTATGGATGCGTACGGCGCTGAAAGCCAACAAAAAGCCTGCGCAGCCCAAGCTGCCGGCAAGTTCAATGATGAGATTGCACCTATCACCGTGCAAGCGGGCGTGATCGACAAAGTCATGGGCATGATGACTAAACAAGTGACTGTCAGTGCAGATGAAGGATTGCGTGAAGGCACGACTGTTGAGAGCGTATCTGGCATCAAGCCTGCCATGCCAGGCGGCGTGATTGCTGCTGGTAACGCCAGCCAATTCTCTGATGGTGCGGGTGCTTGCGTCGTGATGAGCGAAGAGCTCGCTAGCAAACGTGGTTTGAAACCTCTGGGTCGTTTCTTAGGT
>SYDB01000188.1 GCA_005786815.1 Burkholderiales bacterium | reverse complement strand
GTCCTTGGGACGACGGCTCGGTTGCACATATGCGGCTTTCCAAGGTTCTGGGCCTAAAGCGCGCAAAAAAGTGGCGGTATGCGAGGTGCCGGCGCCTACTTCCATATCAATGGGTTGCAACAAGGCGCAACCATGTTCACCCCAATAAGACTGGAGTTTGAGAATAATTTGTTGGAAAGTCAGCATGAAACCTAGCGGTGTATTTTTGTGTGAATTTTAAGGGCCGAAGCGGCGTCGCCCGTGTCTAGCGCGGTGCGCCAAAGTAGCGACTGCCAACACGGTGGCAATACCCAACAACCACAGAGGTGCCAGACCTAATTTGCTAGCCCATTGGGCGTATGGCGTAAGCGCACTGTGCACACCTTTGACTTCACCAGACAAGACGCCATTTACACCGCTGGCAAGTCGGTGTGTGACTACGCCTTGGGCATCGATGATGGCCGTAGCGCCCGTATTGGTGGCACGCAACATGGGACGGCCCAGCTCCATCGTTCTTACGCGCGAGATATGTAAGTGCTGGTCTATCGCCACGGTATTGCCGAACCATGCGATGTTGCTGAGATTGATCATCAGCGTGGGGGAGTGCTCAGGGTCTGAGAAGTTCTGTGCAAGTTCTTCGCCGAACAAGTCTTCATAACAAATATTGGTGGCGATGCGCTCGCCTTTGAACTCCAAGAGCGGCTGGCCCAAAGCGCCACGTCCAAAGCTGCCTAAGGGGATGCGCATCAAGTCGACAAACCAACGAAACATGGGCGGCACAAATTCGCCAAAAGGAACCAGGTGGTGTTTGTCGTAACGGTAGTTCGCAGCGCTTGCATTGGGCATGAGCGCCATGGCAGAGTTGGTAAGTTGCCCCTGGGTGCTGGAGCCATCTTCTCGCATCGGCATTCCGATCAAGGCAAGTTGTTGGTGTTGCGCGAAATGCTGTTTGAGTTCGCTCCAAAAATGTTCGGGCAAGTTGTCTGCCAGCACAGGCAATGCCGTCTCAGGCAAAGCAATAAAGTCTGCGGTGTTGGCCAAAAGCACTTTGCGGTAGTCAGCGAGCGCTTGTGGGACTGCGGCACCAAATTTCAGGTCTTGCGGCACATTGCCTTGCACCAAGGCAACTTTTAAAGCCTGCTGGGAGGCGCCTTGATTGGTGGCTGGTTGTTGGGTGTTGGCCGTGGTCCAGGTGTAAGCGAAAACCACAAGGAGAGAAAGACGAATACCCCACCCAATACGCGAGGGGTTTTCAATATGCTCTGCGCGTTTGGCAGCGACCAACATGCATGCAAATGCAGCGATGGCGCTCACACCATAAACTCCCACCCACGGCAACCAATGGCGAAGCGGGCTGTCGACGTGTGCGTAGCCAATAGCGCCCCAAGGGAAACCAGTGAATAAGGTGCCACGCAGTAACTCAGCCAGCATCCACGCAAAAGCAAACGAAAAGGCACGTGAGAAAACACTTTGGCCTTGGTGGCACCAACGGCGATACAAAGCCCCAGCCAAGGCGTAATAGAGTCCTAAAGCAATGGCTAGCAGGGCTACCGCTGCCGCCGCCAAAGACGCGTGCATCTCGCCGTAAATATGCATCGATATAAAAAGCCACCAAAAGGTGGCTAACAACCATGCACTCGCAAAAACCCAAGCTTGCCAAAAGGCTTGGGTGGCACTGTTGCTTCGGTCGAGCACTGCTGCCAAGATGGCAAGGCTTGTGAGTTGAAGCGCCGCGATGGGTTGGCCATACGATGCGCCCTCAAAAGGCCATGCCAAGGCAAAGGCTTGCAAGACACCAGCAACCACCAGCACCGCGTAGAGGCCCAAGTTTTGTAAATGGCGTGACGCAGCCGTTTGCATTACGGCGCTTTATCGGTCTGCTGAGGTGTTTGGACGGCATTTGCTTGCACAGCAAATACCTTGAACCATTTGACCGCCCCTGCTTTGGTCAGCAAGACTTGAAAGCGTAAACCGTTGATCTCGAATAATTCGCCGCGACGTGGCACATGCCCCATAGCGTGGGCGATGAAGCCGCCAATGGTGTCGAAGCGGTTTTCTTGCGGTTCTGCTTCGTCGGGGGTAAATATGGTGGTCTCTAATGCTTCTACGACACGGTCTATCGCGGTGTCACCACTGACGCGAAAGCTTCCGTCTACGAGTGCGTAGATATCGCCCGCGTCATCTTGTTCGTCGAACTCGTCTTCGATGTCGCCAACAATTTGTTCGAGCACGTCTTCGATGGTGATGAGTCCAGCGACGCGGCCAAATTCGTCGACCACCAAAGCCATGTGGTTTCGGGTATTTCGAAAATCACGTAACAAGTCGTTCAAGCCCTTGCTCTCGGGAATAAAGACTGGCGGGCGCAATAAGGTGCGTATGTTGAGCGCAGGAGCACGCTGCAGTTTGAGCAGGTCTTTGGCCAACAAAATGCCGATGATGTTGTCGCGCTCGCCTTCAAACACTGGGAAACGCGAGTGCGCAGTGTCAATGACTTGGTGCATGCTCTCGTCTAAGGACGCGTCAATATTGATCAAGTCCATCCGCGCCGCAGCCACCATCACCTTGCCGGCGGTTAATTCGGCCATGCGCAAGACGCCTTCGAGCATGATGCGGCTTTCTGCGCCGATGACTTGGTTGTCTTCTGCGTCCGCAAAAACTTGGTGGAGCGCTTCGCTGCTGTCTGGTTTTGGGCGAATGCGATCTATCAACCGTTGCCAAAGGCTTTTGCCAGTCTCGTGATGCGAAGAGTTAGATGTCGAGGAGTCTGTCACACATTGCGTAGCTTGTGGCCACTTAATTTATCAAATGTGAAGCATAGCCCATGGCGTTTACACGCCGACGAATGTCGCGGGTATTTTTTGCGAAGCGCTATAGATGGGAACTGGGGCGTTTATTCCGCCGGCTGGTGACGCCCCGCCCTAACAACTTCGCAGATTTCTTGGACTTGGGTCAGGAAATACCAGAAATTTTTGACATCTTCTTTGATGCTGTAGTTAGTTTGGGCGTATTGGTCAGTGAATAGCTCGGCTATACGCGTTCTGAGGCTTCCCTTCGGCACCTTGAGCAGTGCTTGCGTTTCTGCGCCATCTCGCTCAATGCGTGGATGAGGATGGTGACGGCATTGGCATTTCGCGCATATATCAAAGCGCGCTGAAATATTAGGGTTTTCCCTAGTTCTGTTAATTTATCTGCGTTAGTCGGGACATTACCGATGCAGTTGCTGCGATTCGGAAAGGAGAATAGAGCCATGACTTTTTCAACACAAAAACCTTGGCTAGATGCCTATCCAGCCGGCGTACCTCACGAGATCGACACTTCCAGTTTTCGCAACTTAGCCCATTTGCTGGAAACCTCTTTTAAAAAGAACGCCGCCTCGCCTTTTTCAGTGTGTATGGACCGATGGATGACCTACGGCCAGGTAGATGATGCTTCCGCCAGCATGGGGGCTTGGTTACAACATTTAGGTTTGCCCGCAGGTGCGCGCGTGGCCATCATGTTGCCCAACGTGCCCCAGTTTGCCGTCACGATGTCGGGTATCTTGCGTGCCGGCTTTGTGTGCGTGAACGTGAATCCACTTTATACCGCGCGTGAATTGAAGCACCAGTTGTGTGACTCGGGTGCCACCACCATTGTGATTTTGGAAAACTTCGCCCACACCCTCGAAGAAGTGATCCAAGACACGCCGATTGAGAATGTAGTGATCGCTTCTATGGGCGATATGCTGGGTTTTTGGTTTGGACGCTGGATCACTTTTGCTGTGCGGCACTTAGCGCGCATGGTGCCTGAATACAAAATTCCGAGAATGACTGCCGCGGGCAAGTCGCGCACATTGATTGCATTTAACGCGATGATGGAAGAAGGTAGCAAGTATTCGCTTAAACCATCTATGCAATCGCGCGATGATCCTGCTTTCTTGCAGTACACCGGAGGCACTACTGGGCTGTCAAAGGGTGCTGTTCTAACGCATAACAATGTGATCGCAGCCATTTTGCAAGCGCAAGCTTGGTTTACACCAGCAGTTTTGCGGATAGGTGATGTGTCCAAAATTAACTGCATTACCGCGCTACCGCTTTATCATATCTTCGCTTTGACACTTTGTTTTTTGAGTGTGCAATGGGGGTCGTATATGACGCTCATTCCCAATCCGCGCGATATTGATAAATTTGTGGATGTTTTGAAAAAGCGTCCATTTCATTTATTGCCCGCTGTGAACACTTTGTTCAATGCGTTGTTACAGCATCCGCATTTCAAGTCCCTCGATTTTTCGCATTTATGTGTCTCGCAAGCTGGCGGCATGGCGGCCTCTGAAGGTACTGCCAAACGTTGGCAAGAAGTGACGGGGTCTGCCATGGTGGAAGGCTGGGGCATGAGCGAGACCGTTGCCATTGGCACCAACAATCCTGTGACTGCCACCAGCTTTAGCGGCACGATTGGATTGCCTTTGTCAAGCATTGACATTGCGATCAAGGATGACGATGGCAACAGCCTTGCCTATGGCGAAGTGGGGGAGCTCTGCATCAAAGGCCCGAATGTGATGGTGGGCTACTACCAGCAACCCGATGAAACGCACAAGGCTTTTACGTCTGATGGTTTCATGCGTACAGGCGATATTGCTGTGATGGACGACAAGGGATTCACACGCATTGTGGACCGCAAGAAGGACATGATTTTGGTTAGCGGATTCAATGTGTTTCCTAACGAACTTGAAAACGTGATCTCTTTATGCCCGGGTGTTGTGGAGTGCGCTGCTATTGGTGTGCTGGACGACAAGCAAGGCGAAGCGATTAAGGTATTTGTGGTGCGCAACGACGTTACGTTGACGGAAGACGATGTGGCGCGTTATTGCAAGCAGAATTTAACTGGCTACAAGCAGCCTAAATATATTGAGTTTAGAGATGATTTGCCTAAGACCAACGTGGGCAAAGTATTGAGGCGAGAGTTACGGTCGCATGCCTAAAACGATGACGCCTCCTCCGGGCGTACATTTTTTAGAACGCGGTTGGTTATCTAGTAACAACATCTTGTTAGTCGATCAAGACCAAGCGGTTTTGATCGACACGGGTTACTACAGCCACGCGCATCAAACCTTGGATTTGGTGAAGCACCATCTCAATGGGCGTCCACTCGCCGCCATCATCAATACACACTTGCACAGCGACCACTGCGGTGGCAATGCTGTTTTACAAGCCGCCTTTCCTAACGCGACAACTTGGGTTCCGCCTGGACATGCGGCCTTTGTTCGCCAATGGGATGCTTTAGCGCTTGGCTATATTGGGACTGGTCAGCATTGCCCGCCATTTATTTCACACAACAGCCTGCGTGTGGGCCAAGAGTTCGTGGTTGGCGACCATGCATGGCAATGCTTTGCTGCACCTGGCCATGATCCACACTCTTTTATTCTTTTTTCACCTGACACGGGTATTTGCATCACGGCCGATGCATTATGGGAAAACGGTTTCGGAGTCGTTTTTCCTGAAATTGAAGGCGAAGATGGATTTGCCGATGTGAGTGCCTCTTTAGATTTGATTGAGTCTCTAAAGCCCTCAGTCATTTTTCCTGGACATGGCTCGCCATTTACGGATGTAGCTGGGGCCCTTATACGTGCACGATCGCGTTTGACACGCTTTATCGAGAACCCTGATTCACACGCACTTTATGCTGCCAAGGTGTTGGTGAAGTTTAAATTGCTGGAGTTGCAGCGTATTGAACGTTCAGCATTTTCGAATTGGGCAATGACAGCTACGCATTTGGAGAAGCTTCACCATGCTTATTCGCGTGGCTTGTCATTTGAAAATTGGTTCGAATTTATTTGCGACGATCTGGTTCGTAGTAAAGCCGCCGAAATCGATGCCGATTATTTGATAAACGCTTGATAATTTTTTCGTGCGTCTCGCGCACAAAAACAAAAAGCCCATCTCGTTAGAGATGGGCTTTTTGAGGCTGTAAGAGCCTGACAATGTCCTACTTTCACACGGGAACCCGCACTATCATCGGCGCTAAGTCGTTTCACTGTCCTGTTCGGGATGGGAAGGAGTGGTACCAACTTGCTATGGTCATCAGGC
>SYDB01000187.1 GCA_005786815.1 Burkholderiales bacterium | reverse complement strand
CGCGGGTTGAGCGCAGTGAGTGCGTCACGTAATGTTTGTAAAACTTCACCAGTAGCCAAGTCAATCTTGGTGATGAAGATGCGGTCTGCCATGGCTATTTGTTTGATAGCTTCTGGTTGGCGTTGCATCAAATCCAAACCATGGAATGCATCGACCAAAGTGACTAAACCATCCAGCCGAAAGTGGTGGTTGATCAGCGTATCACTGAGCAATGTTTGCACCACGGGTGCCGGGTCTGCCAAGCCCGTCGTCTCAATGATGACGCGGTCAAATTCAGGAATTTGCCCAGCCCTGCGCTGGTTGAACAACTCACGCAAACTGTCTTGTAAGTCTGTACGCACAGAACAGCAAATGCAACCATTGGCCAACACAGACATGTTCTCGGTGACGTTGGCCACCAAGTCGTGGTCAATGCCAATTTCACCGACTTCGTTGATGATGACTGCCGCGCGGTTCATGCCAGAGTGGCGCAGCAAACGCGCGATTAGCGTGGTCTTTCCGCTTCCTAAAAAACCTGTGACCAGGCTGATCGGGATTTTTCCAGCCAACGCGTCACGGAAAGTCATTTTGGCTTAGACGTTCATTTCCAAGATATACAAGCCACCTGTGAAACGGTCCATGGTGTAGACGATGCGTCGCTCATCGACAAACACGTCGTTGAGTTGAATGGCGCCAGCAGGAGACAGTTTCGGCGCACCAGGTACGAAGTAAGCCACCTCTTGCACTTGATAAGGATCTGTCGTGTCATAGACACGCACACCCGCGTTGAAGAAAGAACCAATGATGAGTGTGTCCGAGCAGAACGACGTGGGAATGGGTAGGTTCTCATGCAAGTTGTGCGCACCGAATCTGCCACCTCGTTTAGCAAATGCGTCATAAGGTGGTGCAGGAAAGGTGCCGATCGGCACAGGATTTTTTTCATTACGTGAATCAATTACCCACACCAATTTAGGCCAGTCAGCTCCGTTGTCTTGCACACACTCATCACTGACGATCCATAAGTTGCGATCGAAGAGCGGGAGCAAGGTATGGATGAATCCGTTGAATGGTGGCGAGTGGTTCCAATGCGACACCACTTTGATATTGCTTTTATCAGCGATATCCAACACAAAAGCACCGCCATCGATGTAGCCCACATAGGCGCGATCCGGACGATTGGGAAACACATTGGTGTTGTGCGCGCGAAAGCCTGTGTCGAATTTTGGGGTGAGACGCTCTGGTGGTGGCGTCTCATCGCCTTCGCGTGTACCGGGATACCACCAACGACCAACTTCAACTGGCTTTGCAGGATTAGAGACATCCAAAATGCGATAAAACTGGTCATCCAATGGATTGCGCGGTTGGAAATCTCCAGAACCCGATGACATATGCAAATAGTGGCTATCGACAAACCACACCGCATGCACGCCCCTTGAGTACGGACCTGAGCAATCAAAGTGAGAAATAAGCCGCGGTGTTTCTGGTTTCGAGATGTCGAATAAATCAACGCCAGCGGGTTTGAGACCCACAGTTTGTGTCTGGTAGGCGACAGCCATGATGTCTCCGACGACATCGAGCGAGTTCGATCGCATCTTGGCGTGTGGCAGTTCGGTTTGCACCACCATCTTGGGGTTTTTCGGATCGGTCACGTCCACCCCGGTGAAGTTTTTAGGCGCTGATTCGTGCGCCATCCACAGGATGCGTCGGCCATCCGAGGTCAGTTGCACCGACATGCCCTCACCCATTCCACCAAAGCCACCTAATTCATGGTGGGCTAGCAGTTTCATATTGTGTGAGAGGGTTTGGTCACTGCGACCGCCTGGGGTGGAAAGGTTGAGCATGGGTAATTACCGTGTTGCAAATGATCATTTGATAATACAAGATATGGTTTTTGGCTCTCGTATTTATCGAGTTTTATTTTGTTTGTTTTTTATAGGATAACCATGACCACTGCTTTTTATTCACTGCGTCGCAGTCTCATCATCACCTTGGTTGCAGGCCTGTTTTCTGCGCATGGCCTAACGCAAGCACAAGGCACTAAATTTCCAGACAAGCCTGTCAAACTTATCGTGACATATCCACCAGGGGGAAGTTCTGACTTGATGGCGCGCATCATGGGTCAAAAAATGAGCGAGATTTGGGGCCAACCCGTCATCATCGAAAGCAAGCCTGGTGCTGCAGGTTCGATTGGTATGGAGTTTGCCGCGCGCCAACCCAATGATGGTTACACCTTTGTCATTGGTAATCTGGGCCCTGCAGGTGTGAACCCTCTCTTGTCCAAACTGCCTTACAACATGGACAAAGATTTCTCAGCAGTAGCCTTAACAGCCACTGGTGCCAACATCTTGGTAGTCCCTGCTAACTCCCCTTACAAGAATCTCAAAGACGTCATTGCTGACGCCAAAGCCAACCCCAACAAAGTGAGCTATGGCACAAGCGGCCCTGGCAGCATGTCTCACCTTGCGGGTGAACTGATTTCTCGCCAAGCGGGCGTCAAAATGGTCGGCGTTCCTTATAAAGGCGGTGGTCAGGCTGTGACCGATGTGATCTCTGGACAACTACACATCATGGTCTCTGATGCACTACCTGTGAGCCAACACATCAAGTCTGGACGCTTACGCGCCTTGGCCATCACCAGTGAAAAGCGCTCACCACTATTTCCAGAAATTCCTACATTCACAGAAGCGGGACTTGAAGGAATCGTGGCTTTGAACTGGTGGGGTGTTTTCTTGCCAGCAGGAACTTCACAAGCAATCATTGACAACTACAACGCCATATTGGCCAAAATTGCTGCTAACCCAGACCTCAAAGACCGCTTCGCTGGATTGGGCGTTGAACCGCATGCAACATCTCCTGCCGACTTCAAAGTATTTTTAGCAGCCGAAAAAGCCAAGTATTCCAAATTGATCACTGACAACAACATCAAAGCAGAATAAATATTGCGCCTTTCTTTCGCCGCGTTCGCCACACTTTTACTCATAGCGTTCCTGATGGGCGCTAACCATGTAGCGGCGCGGTTTGCGTTTGCGCATGGCGTAGATGTCACCACTGCCATTGCCGTTCGTAGTTCATTGACGGCCTTGGTGGTGGGATTGATTTTGTGGCGCGCCAAAGTGCCGCTCACCTTATCGGCAAAACATCCGCGCGCTTTGCTGAGCGTTGGTTTTTTAATCGCCCTTCAAAGCTACTGTTTGTATTCGGCTGTTGCGCGCTTACCAGTTGCGCTCGCGTTGTTGGGCTTCAACACTTATCCCTTGTGGATCGCCCTATGGGCGCACTTACTCTACAAACACCAACCTGAGCCTGCAGTGTTGCGCGTCATGCCCATCATGTTGATAGGACTGGCGCTTGCATTGGATGTTTTAGGTGCCTCCTCTGGTTTGGGCGCGCAAGGCCAGTGGGCAGTGATTGGTGAAGGTGTATTTTTTGCATTGGCTGCAGCAGCTTTATTTGGTATTGCCATGGTCTTGACACAACATGAAGCGGGCGATTTAGACGGACGCGTGCGAACGCTCAGCACCATGACTTGCGTAGCGATTTTGGCGTGGCTGATGATTGGCACGCAAACAGGATTGCATTTGCCTGACGCTTCAGAAGGCTGGTTAGGCTTGTGCATGTTGTCGCTTTTGTATGGCACTGGATTCACCATAATGTTCACTGTGTTGCCACGTTTAGGCGTGGTGGGTAATTCCGCCATCATGAACGTAGAACCTGTTTTTGCTTTGATACTGGCATGGATACTGTTAGACCAAGCGATTGCACCCATTCAACTTGTAGGCGCATTGGTAGTGGTGTCTACTGTGATGTACTTGGGGTTGCGTAAAAGATAGGTCAAAATAGTTTGCCAACTCGGCACTCAAACCTTTGGAGTCCTATGCATCAGAAAAATATCACTGCACGACTAAAGAATTTTGTGCTGAGTACTTTTCTTTGCACTTGTGCTTGGAGCGCACATGCAGATATCCCTACATTGGGCATTGGCATCTCCCAATACGCCTACCGCGAACCTTCCCTCGGCGTAATGCAAGATGGTTGGCTAGGGATCGCGCAAGCGAAATGGACGCCAGATAATTTCCGTTTCAAAAATTGGCCTCTGACACTTTTAGGACAAGCGACTTTTGGGTATGCCGACTACACAGGTTCTGGCACCATGGCTAATCAACCTACCAGCATCTACCAGTTACAAGTTGAGAGTCCGCATACCGAATGGGTAAAGGGCTACCAAATAAGCCCTGGCCTTGGGTACCGCTATTTGTATAACGATGCACGCGGCATAACCAGCACCAACTATTCAGGTTATCGGCGCACCAGCGAATATCTGTTTGCAAGCTTGGGGGTTGAGCGTCCATTTGGTGAAAATTGGCGGGCCACAGCAACGGGTTACTACTTGCTGACTGGCAGACAAACATCCAACTTATTTGACGTTGGGGGTAACTACGCCACCCAAGGCCCCATACAAAATACACAGCGTCACGGCTTCGGTTGGAAGGCGGGTATTTGCAAAACTTACCAGGCCTTGGACTTCTGCTCTAACTTTGAATATTGGCAAATTGGTGCGTCAGACACTTACTCTTTCGTATCCAGCGGCAGCAGATATACGATTTATGAACCAGCCAACCATACAAAGTCGTTCCAGTTCACTGTGAATTACAAATTACACGAGTAGTACGCCAATGGTGCCAAGGACATCAATCATCAAGCATCATAGCCTTACAAGTTCTTAAACCGAAGGCTTAAAAAGAGTAGGCCACCGGCTGTGATCACCACAGGCAATAGAGAGCCCCAGTTCAACCACGTCCAACCTTGTGTCGTCACCAGTGCACCAGATGCAAATGAGGTGACTGCCATGGTGCTAAATACACAAAAATTAATCGCTGCTTGTGCTTTGTCTTTTTCTGGCGGCGTATAGGCCTGCATCGACAGCGTGGTACTTCCAGTAAACAGAAAATTCCAACCAACGCCTAACAAAAATAATGCTAGCAAAAACTCATGGACATCAACGCCAGACAAAGCAATGCCGATGCATGCGATATTGAGCAATACACCCACACCCATGATGGACAGCACACCAAAGCGCTTGATCAAATGGCCCGTCACAAAACCAGGGGCAAACATACCGATCACATGCCATTGCAGCACCCAAGCCGTGTCTTCAAATGACAAACCACATACCTGCATGGCCAATGGCGTGGCTGCCATCAATAAATTCATCACGCCATAGCCCAAAGCAGCTGACAGGGTCGCCACAAAAAACACAGGTTGGCACATGATTTCGTTCAATGGACGCCCAGCTTGGTCACTGGCTTTTTTGGGCGGAACAGGCGGAAATTCAATATAAGACATCAGCGCCATGGAGAGCATTGCAATAACTGCCAATGCCACGTAGGCACCTGCAAAAGGAAACTCCAGCCAGTTCTTGGTATGCATTGCCAAATTAGGGCCAATGATGGCGCCCATCAAACCACCTGCCATCACGAGTGATACCGCTTTTTCTCGGTAATCTGGGGCGCATAGTTCAGCGGCTGCAAATCGGTATAACTGTCCATTCGCGCTGTAATAACCAGCTACCACCGTGGCAACTACTAACAATAAAAACGAGCTATGCATCACAGCCCATGCGCCTATTCCTGCTGATATGAACGCGACAAGCAACCCTAATAAAAAAGAGACTTTGCGCCCAAAGCGTTGTTGCGACTTGGCCACTAAGCCTGTACTCAATGCGCCGCCCACCACATACCCCATGACTGGCAAAGTTGCCATCCAAGGAACGGGCGCCAAACTCAGCCCCACCAGTCCATTGATCGCGATAAAAGTAACGTTGTTCGTTAAAAAGAGTCCTTGCGCAATGCTCAGCAACAATAAGTTTTTATTCATTGCAAGAGCTTACCTGATTGACTACGCGTCAGTATTTTGCATACACTGGTTCTTTGTTTTCTTCTCTATTCACCTCTTTCATGCAAAACAACCTCTACCAAGACACCCTCGGATTACTCCATGCAACCGATAAAGATGCCCATTTGCCTAGCCGACGGTTAGCGCTTCAAAGCGCCATAGGTATAGGCTACTGTGCAGCAGCCATGCCCCTGATAGCGCAAACCGCTATCAAAACGCCAACCGATGGTTTAGTGACTGGGGAAGTCACGATTGATGTGCAGGGTTTCAAAATGCCAGTATTTCGTGCCGCACCCAGAGGCAAAACCAATTTGCCCGTGGTGTTTGTAATTTCAGAAATATTTGGTGTGCATGAATACATTGCCGATGTCGCATGCCGATTTGCACGTGAAGGCTATTTGGCCATCGCACCTGAGTTGTTTGTCCGACAAGGCGATCCAACGAGCTACGGTGAAATTGCCAGATTACAAGCGGAGGTCATCTCCAAAGTGCCTGATGCACAAGTGATGAATGACTTAGACGCTTGTTTGGTCTGGGCAGATGCAAACGGCGGCAACTCCAAACGTTTAGCGATGACAGGTTTTTGCTGGGGCGGTCGCATTACATGGCTCTACGCTATGCACCAACCCAAGCTCAAAGCAGCAGT
This sequence comes from Burkholderiales bacterium, assembly GCA_005786815.1. Classification (GTDB taxonomy): domain Bacteria; phylum Pseudomonadota; class Gammaproteobacteria; order Burkholderiales; family Burkholderiaceae_C; genus Limnohabitans. Next base: position 893 of record SYDB01000187.1, on the reverse strand, counting down.
GGCTTGGTATGGGCGCTTGGAAGGTCAAAAAACTACTGCGACCCCAGAGCATCCGAATGATCTTGTGGCCAAGCTCAAAGCACCCGTCTTGGGTTTATATGGTGCAGCCGATACCGGTATCCCGCTTGCATCTGTGGACCGCATGAAAGCATCTCTCACGCAAATTGCCGCGCAAGGCAATGCGGCAGCCAAAGATAGTAACTTCGTGATCTACCCTGATGCACCGCATGCCTTTCATGCTGACTACCGCCCTAGTTACCAAGCAGGTCCAGCGCAAGACGGCTGGAAACGTGCTTTAGAGTGGTTTAAAAAATACGTCTAAGAGACCAAACAAAATCCACACAGGAGCCCTCATGTCAATCCATCTAGTCCTCAAAAGACGCCTTCTTTCCCTGATGTGCTTATCAGCATGCGCAGTCACTTTTCCTGCATGGGCTGGAAAAACATTGGACGCAGTCAAGCAGCGCGACCAAGTGGTATGCGGTGTCAATACAGGTCTCGCTGGTTTTAGTGCGGCTGACAGCCAAGGCAAATGGAGTGGCATTGATGTCGATATGTGTCGTGCAGTCGCTGCCGCTGTATTGGGCAGTGCTGACAAAGTGCGCTATGTGCCGCTTTCTGCCCAACAGCGCTTCACTGCTTTGCAGTCGGGCGAAGTCGATGTGCTGTCGCGTAACACCACATTCACGCTCACGCGTGATGCTTCTTTAGGTCTTCATCAAACTGCAGTCACGTATTACGACGGGCAAGGTTTTATGGTGCCTGCCAAAGCCAATATCAAAAACGCAAAGCAACTCAAAGGCGCAACGGTTTGCGTTCAAGCCGGCACAACAACTGAAAAGAATTTGACAGACTTTTCTCGCACCAACAAGCTCGACATCAAACCTGTGGTG
>SYDB01000186.1 GCA_005786815.1 Burkholderiales bacterium | reverse complement strand
GCCTCGCTTTTAAGTTTGACCAAATCAAGCGCCAACCCAACACAATTAAGGCCCACAGCCTCATCGGCGCCTGCGATAGCGTGGAAGGCCAGGAACGCATGGTCGAAGCATTGTTTCAAGCCTACTTTTTAGAAGGTCGCGATCTCACTGACGCCAAAGTGCTCGTGGAAGTCGCCATCACAGCTGGCATGTCGCCCTTTGTCGCAGAAGAATGCCTAGCCAACGAAGCCTTGATGCAAGAAACCCGCGACAGCGACAAATCAGCACGCGATATGGGCGTGACTGGCGTGCCTTTTTTCATCTTCAACCGCAAATTAGGTGTGTCTGGTGCCCATGAGAGTGAAAGCCTGTTCAAGGCCATGACGGAATCTGTCGCGTGACGCAACAAGCCTCGCCCATCGTCCGCGCCATGGTCTTGCGCGAACTTGAAGAGGGAGTCAAACACGATGCTTTGTGGTTGCAGGCCTTGTCCGAATCCAAATTGGACCCTGCGCAGACCAAACTGCGCTACATCGCCTTGCGTTCGCAAGCCATTCAAAGCGATATGAAGGGTTTGCTGATCAGCCAAATCCGTGGTGCAGTAGCCAAGGACAAACAAATAAGGTGACGGACCTCGACCCCAGCACTGGCTCCACAGTTAGGGCTGCTTGGTTCCCCACCTGACCCGGTTGGCCGCTTCACCATGTGGGAAGGCCCGTCGACTCAAATTGTAGGTCACCTAGAATCTACGGCTTATGTCTTATTTAGTGCTGGCCCGCAAGTACCGTCCCAAAACCTTTACCGAAATGGTGGGGCAAGAACACGTGGTGCAGGCCCTCACCAACGCACTCACCACCCGGCGACTGCACCATGCCTATTTGTTTACAGGCACCCGCGGGGTTGGCAAAACCACGGTCTCGCGCATATTGGCCAAGTCGCTCAATTGCCAAGGTGCTGACGGACAGGGCGGGATCACCGCCAACCCTTGTGGGGTGTGCCAAGCGTGTATCGATATCGATGCAGACCGTTTTATCGACTACACAGAACTAGATGCCGCCTCCAACAGGGGGATTGACGATGTGCAGTCTTTGCTCGAACAAGCTGCTTACAAACCTGTACAAGGCCGCTTCAAAGTCTTCATGATCGATGAAGTCCACATGCTCACAGGCCCGGCCTTTAACTCGATGCTCAAAACGCTTGAAGAACCGCCTCAGTACATGAAGTTTGTTTTGGCAACGACTGATCCACAAAAAGTACCGGTCACCGTTCTTTCGCGGTGTCTGCAGTTCAATTTGCGCCCTATGGCGCCCGAGACCGTCTTGACGCACTTGGGCTATGTGTTGCAGCAAGAATCTATCAAAGCCGAACCGCAGGCCCTGCGATTAATCGCCCGTGCCGCCCGCGGCTCCATGCGCGATGCTTTGAGTTTGACCGACCAAGCCATTGCCTTCGGAGGCGGCCAGTTGAAAGAAGAATCGGTCAAGCACATGTTGGGTAGCGCTGACCGCACCTATGTTTTTCTGTTGATCGAAGCATTAGCCAACGGCGACGGCAAATCGGTGGTGGCAATTTCTGAAGCTTTGCGCCTGCATGGTTTGAATTCCGCTTCTACCTTGGAAGACATGTCCAGCGTTTTGCAACGCATGGCGGTTTTGCAAGCCGTTGGCAACACACCAGAAGCTGACATTACCGATCCAGAAGCAGCAGATATCGCGCGCTTGGCAAGCCTGATGCCCGCCGATGAAACGCAACTTCTCTACAGCCTTTGTATCCATGGCAGACAAGAACTGGGTCTAGCCCCCGACGAATACGCTGCCTTGACTATGGTGCTTTTGCGTTTGTTGGCGTTTAAGCCCAAGTCACCCTCTGACACAACCAACGCTAGGCCCATCGCTTCGGCACTGGCTGAAAAAAAAACTTCTGAATTAGCCCAACCTCAGGAAATTGCACAAGGCTCACGAAGCCCCCCTCTTGGACAAACATCAGAAGGTGACTTCTGGAACCAATTGGTGCGCGAAATGGTCGAAGCCCAAGCCATCAACGCCCTAGTGCGTGAACTAGCTTTGCAATCACAGTTGATAGCGCGAGACGACAAACAATGGTCATTGCAAGTCGACAAAGACTCGCTCAACACCCCCAGCAACCGCGAGCGTTTGCAAGCAGCATTGGTGCAATTTGGCTATGACGTCCAGTTGAGCGTTACAACCGGTCCGGTCCTAGACAGCACCGCCAAGCGCTTGACGCAAGAAAATGCAGAGCGCCAGGCGCGGGCGGAGGCGATCATCTTGCAAGATCCGTTCGTGCAATCTTTGATGCGCGACTTTGACGCGAAAATAGTCCCTGGCAGTATCAAGCCGGTTTAAGTTCACAAAAGGAATCACATGTTCAACAAAGGACAACTCTCAGGTCTGATGAAGCAGGCACAAGCCATGCAGGACAACCTCAAAAAGGCCCAAGAAGAATTGGGCAATATCGAGGTCACCGGCGAATCAGGCTCTGGAATGGTCAAGGTATTGATGACCTGCAAGCACGACGTCAAGCGCGTGACCATCGACCCAAGCCTATTTGCCGACGACAAAGACATGATCGAAGACTTGGTCGCTACCGCTTTCAACGACGCGGTGCGCAAAGCCGCCGAGACCAGCGAAGCCAAGATGAGCAAGCTCACTGCAGGTTTGCCGCCTGGCTTGAAACTGCCGTTTTAATGGCCAACACTTCGGTTTTAGAAGGGCTGATCCAAGCGTTGCACCGTTTGCCTGGCGTGGGTGTGAAATCCGCTTCACGCATGGCTTACCACCTGTTGCAACATGACCGTGAAGGTGCCAAGCTGATTGCCGATGCTTTGCAAACTGCGGTGGCAGAAGTTCAACACTGCGAGTCTTGCAACACCTTCACCACCCAACCCATTTGCCTCACCTGTGCAGACACGACGCGAGACAGTAGTCGCCTCTGCGTAGTCGAAAGCCCTGCTGACCAGTCTGCGGTGGAGCGCACCGCAGCCTACAAAGGTTTGTATTTCGTTTTGATGGGACGCATCAGCCCACTTGACGGCCAAGGCCCCAAAGACATTGGCTTGCAAAAGCTTTTAGAGCGCGCTAGCGATGGAGTTGTCAGCGAAGTGATTTTGGCGACCAACTTCACAGCCGAAGGAGAGGCCACTGCACACGTGCTGGGAGAAGCATTGAAACGTCGAAATGTGCAGGTCACCCGTCTTGCGCGCGGAGTGCCGGTTGGTAGTGAGTTGGAATATGTCGATTTGGGCACTATTGCCCATGCTTTGGTCGATCGCCGCAAGGCTTAATGAAGTGACTTCTCGTTGGTTTCACTACCAGCCATTCCAAGCGCGAATAACCCGACTAAAGCTTCCGAGCAATGGCTCGACGCCTCTGGGCAATCGCCTAGCGTTTTGCCACATTCACGTCTTGTTTGTCCTTACCAGACTTCTTAGAAGCTGTTTTAGTAGCGCCATCCCCTTTGGCCTTTTTGTTTACCTTGCCACCTTTTTTTCGTTTCGCAATCGCCTCAGGTGACAAATCAAGTTTGCCGTTGTCAGCCACCCTTGCGGTAACGTCGTCCACGACCCGCATCGTTCTTGGAATTAGCAAAGCGGAGCCGGCTTTGATAATCATCTTGCCCTGAATACCGTTAACAGCGCGTAAATCAGCCTCACTCATACCCACACGTTTGGCCGCTTCGGCAGGCTTCATGTTCGATGGGGCAATCCAAGCTGTCCAAGACGCCATGCGTCCAAGGCCAGAGGACTCGTAATTGCGCTGAAATACCTCGGCTTTATCCCAAGGCAGCAGAACAGTTGGCGTTCCAGCAGCTAGCAACACAGGACGGCTGGCAGACGGGTTCAAGGACTTGAAATCCTCTACACTAATTTCAGCCAATTTGGCCGCAACCGTCACGTCCATATCGCGTTGCAGCGGCACACTTTGGAAATACGGGTGGTTGGGAATGCTAGATAACACCACGTTGTAGGCATGCGGATTGCCCACAATATTTTTCATGGCTTGGAACTTGGGCACGTACATACGCGTTTCCATGGGCATGTTCAGATCTACGTAGCCAGTGGGGAGGCCCGCGCGTTGGTTGCGGGCAATCGCTTTGCCCACATTGCCTTCGCCCCAGTTGTAGGCAGCCAAGGCAAGGTGCCAATCGCCAAACTGTTTGTAGAGGCGTTCTAAATAGTCCAAAGCGGCGCGGGTGGAGGCTTGCACATCACGTCTGTCGTCGCGGAAAACGTTTTGTTTCAAATCGAAACTTTTACCTGTAGCAGGCATGAATTGCCACATGCCAGTGGCGCGCGCGCTGGATACAGCTTGGGGGTTGAAAGCACTTTCTATAAAAGGAAGCAAGGCCAACTCGGTTGGCATATTGCGTTGTTCGAGTTCTTCGACAATGTGGAAGAGGTATTTGCTAGAGCGATCTCCCATGCGCTGTAAGTAGTCCGTCTTGGCGGCATACCACTGGGTGCGATCGACCACCAGATCAGTTTCTAAGTTGGGCATTTTGTAGCCCTTGCGGATGCGTTCCCATAAATCGTTAGGCAGGTTGAGATTGACAACCGTATTGCCAGTCACATTGGTTTTGCCGATAGGGCTCAACTCTGCAGGCTTGTCTGCGACAGCCACAGCCTCAGTGCTGACTGCGGTGGGTGAAACAGTGATGGGTTGCAGGGGCGCGCAACCTTGAAGCGTCGCTAAGCCAAGGGCTAGCGAGATGGCTATTAAAAAAATTCTCATCGGAAGTTATTTTTCCATTCCCGCAGAGCGGCAAATAGGGTGATGTCGTTGTTCTGCATTTCCACAGAAAGCCCGCTATGTTGTGCCACGGAACGCCGCACGGTTGGGTTGCGACTTCTGAGAAATGGGTTGATCTTCAATTCATTTCCCAAATTGGCGGGTAGGGTGGGGTGATCTTGCGCTCGCAAACTTTTGCAGTGCACGATATAGTTCTGCAGGTCTGGGTTGTTCGGCTCTACCGCAAGGGCAAATTTCAGATTGGTAAGAGTGT
>SYDB01000185.1 GCA_005786815.1 Burkholderiales bacterium | reverse complement strand
TCTGCTGATGTAGTACGGCGTTCGCCATGCTTGCGGGAACCCATGTATGTTTGCGCAAGGTGGAAGCGCAACCGATTTTGGATGCGATGCGCGAACATGCCGTGAACCATTACTGCGCTGCGCCAATCGTCCACAGTTTGATTTACAACGCCCCTGAATCGATGCGTGCAGGTATCACCCAGCAAGTGCGTGGCATGGTGGCGGGGGCCGCGCCACCCGCCGCCATGATCGAAGGAATGGCAAATATTGGTTTTGACATCACGCATGTCTATGGATTGACCGAGGTCTATGGGCCTGCCAGTGTGGCAGTCAAGCGTGATGCGTGGGCGCAGGCCAGTTTGTCTGAGCAAACGCGTTTGAATGGACGTCAAGGCGTGCGCTACCCATTGCAAGAAGGTATGACGGTAATGGACCCGGAAACCATGTTGGAGTGCCCAGCAGACGGCAACACCATGGGCGAGATCATGTTCAGAGGCAATATTGTGATGAAGGGATATTTGAAAAATCCCAAAGCCACACAAGAAGCTTTTGCAGGTGGTTGGTTTCACACAGGCGATTTGGCTGTGATGGAGCTAGACCGCTACGTGAAGATTAAAGATAGAAGCAAAGACATCATCATCTCTGGAGGCGAAAACATCAGTTCGCTAGAAGTAGAAGATGCTTTGTATCGGCACCCCGCAGTGATGGCTTGCGCAGTGGTGGCCAAGCCAGATAGCAAATGGGGTGAGTCGCCATTGGCTTTTGTAGAACTCAAACCAAGCGCCAACATTACTGCGGCTGATCTGATCGCGCATTGCAAATCATTATTGGCAGGCTATAAGGTGCCCAAAGAAATTCGGTTTGAAGAAATTCCAAAAACTTCGACTGGAAAAATTCAAAAATTCCAATTACGTGAGCGTGCAAAAAATGTGTAAAGCGCGCTAATCAAGGAGATATATATGGTTGATACAACATCACAGTTTCTTTTGCGCACGGATGATGCACGAGGCGTAACGACCCTCACTCTCAATCGTCCTGCAGCGTTCAACGCTTTAAGCGAAGAACTCTTAACTGACTTGCAAAACAACTTGGACGATCTGGCGCAAGACAAAAATTTACGTGTGCTGATCATCGCCGCGGTAGGCAAGGCATTTTGTGCGGGACATGATTTGCGCGAAATGCGTGCAGTTCCATCGCTGCATTACTACCAAAAATTGTTTGCACAATGCGGTCGCATGATGATGGGTATTCAAACCCTCCACGTGCCTGTCATCGCCAAAGTTCAGGGTATTGCGACCGCTGCAGGCTGCCAATTGGTGGCCCAGTGCGATTTGGCCGTGGCAAGTTCGGATGCGCGATTTGCCGTCAGCGGGGTGAATCTGGGCTTGTTTTGTTCCACACCAAGTGTTGCGCTTTCGCGCAACCTCTCACGAAAAGCCGCTTTTGAAATGCTTGTCACCGGTGACTTCATCAGTGCCCAAGAGGCGATGGTGAAAGGCTTAGTCAATCACGTAGCGCCACCCGATGCACTAGACGCCAAGGTAGAAGAATTAGTTTCCAAAATATTGTCTAAACCTTCTGTGGCGTTAGCCATGGGAAAAGAGTTGTTTTACAAACAGCTCGAAACAGGAATAGATGGTGCTTACACGATTGCAGCAAATACCATGGCATGCAACATGATGGACGACAGCGCTCTAGAAGGTGTGCAGGCGTTTCTAGAAAAACGCTCGCCCCAGTGGTGAGTAGCCTGGCAAATAAACCCTGCTTAATTTCCCGCGAACAAGCGCTTACGTAAATCTGGCGCTGAGGTTTGCGGGGCTAGCCAGATATCAAAAAAGCGTTTGGCCAATTCGGGGTCTTTGATTTCGCCAATAGCGGTGTTGTCATATAAAAATTGCGCGCCTGCGTTGGGAATAAAAATGCCAGTGAGATATTGGCCTTTGCCCACATTAGGAAAAATTCCCTCCAACGTTTTAAGCCAAATAGCTGCTTTGTTTTTGGGCAAGGCGTTTTGGGCATGCATTTCATCCACAGAGCGTTTAGCAATGCCCGCGCCAGTGAAGTCCCTGAGGTACTGCAAATCCAACGCAATACGCTGACTGGCCCACTGGTCTGAGGCGATAGTGGGCTCACCAGCCCAAAGACTTGCGTTGTAAACGTCAAACCCCCAGTAGGTGTATTTGCCTTGGCCGATCAGGGTTGGAGTTTGCAAATAGGGTTGAAGCCGTTTTATGCGCGCTGAGTCGGCTTCCACGGGTTTGTTTTGCGCGCCTAATCGGTTGGCACATAACAGGCCCATGAGGAGTCCGAGGGCGAGCACTTTTCGTCTGTTGCTGGATATTGGCATCAATTTGCGTTGGGAATGTGGGTGTTAGATATTACAGGGGCATCTGTTGCCGTTAGGGAGGGGCAATCGCCGTGATTGATACAAACAATCAGGGTTAACCCTGAATTTCATTATGATTCCAATCAATGAGTTTCGCTCATTCAATAGTTTTTATCAACCACTGAAAGGAATCAGTCATGTCTCTTATCAATACCAAAGTCCAGCCCTTCAAGGCCCAAGCTTTTCACAATGGCAAGTTTGTCCAAGTCTCTGACGAATCATTCAAAGGCGAATGGTCTGTCCTGATTTTTATGCCAGCCGCTTTCACCTTCAACT
>SYDB01000184.1 GCA_005786815.1 Burkholderiales bacterium | reverse complement strand
GGTGGACGTGAAGGCATGGGTGCTCCAAGTGGCGGTGGCGAAGAGGGCGGTTACAGCCGCGCGCCTGCTGCGAAACCAGCAACAGCGTCAGCAGCGCCTGCTTCAGCGGGATCCAAAGCGCCTGCAAAAGGCGGCTTTGACGACATGGATGACGATATTCCGTTCTAAAGCCAAGCCCGCTATACTTGTATAGCAACCAAGGAGTCGCCATGCTTGCCATCCGATTGCCAGAAAACATTGAAGCGCGTCTTGGGCTTCTGGCCCAAGAAACGGGCTTGACCAAAACTGCGTTGGCCAGAGAGGCTATCTTGGAACATCTAGATGATCTCGAAGATCTCTACCTGGCCCAAGCGCGCGCGCGCAAAAATCGTAAAACCATATCGCTAGAGGAAGTGGAGCGCGATCTTGGTTTGGCAGATTGAATTTGACCCTGACGCACGCAAAGAGCTCCGCAAACTAGACAAACAAATCCAAACGCGTTTAGTGGGGTTTTTGCGATTACGGGTCAGCCAACTTGAAAACCCAAGAGACATTGGCGAAGCCTTATCGGGCCAACGCATGGGGAGTTATTGGAAATACAGAGTAGGTGATTGGCGCATCATTTGCGACATTCAAGACCAGCGTATCGTTGTTCGGGTGCTCCGTATCGGAAATCGGCGCGAGGTTTATAGGTAGGCTTTAAAGCTTCGCCACAATTCCCTTGCTGTTGTAAATATTTACAGCGGGGGCGGTTTCTACTTTGACATTTTCCTTGGCAGGCGGAGGTAGAGGTACCTCCTTCGCCTTCATTGGCCGTTCTTGTTGTTTGGCTTTTTCTGCCATCTTGGCCATTTGCATGTCCATAGCAACACGGGGCGCGGCGGCTTCAATTCGGCTCATATAGTTTTCTCCTGCTTGACCATTACGCGCAATTAGTTAGAGGAAGTTTGCGCGCCAACTTGTCTATGGGTTGATCCATCGCTTGTATTAGACACAGAAGTTTCTGCGCTGGCAATGATGCCACCCCCTAGACACACCTCCCCGTCATACAAAACCGCCGACTGTCCAGGGGTGACAGCCCATTGCGGCTCGGTAAATGACAGTTGCATCATGTTTGTGGATGTCGCAAAAGTACAACCCGCATCGGCCTGTCGGTAACGCGTTTTCGCGCCATAGTAGCCTTCGCTCGGGGCTGAACCCGCGCACCAACTCAAGTTGTCTGCTGTTAATTGGCTGGAAAGCAGCCAGGGGTGTTCATGGCCCTGCACAACATACAAAGTATTGGCTGCAAGGTCTTTGCGCGCTACAAACCAAGGCGTGTGTTCGCCGCCGCCACGCGCTTGGCCTTTGGCTTTCAAACCACCAATACCCAGCCCTTGGCGTTGCCCCAGTGTGTAAAAGCTCAAGCCCACGTGTTCGCCTATGCCTTGGCCGAGTTCGTTTTTGATGGGGCCGGGTTCGTTAGCTATGTAGCGATTCAAAAACTCGCGAAAAGGACGCTCACCTATAAAGCAAATACCTGTCGAGTCCTTTTTCTTGGCGTTGGGTAAACCAATGGCGTCCGCAATGCGGCGCACTTCGGTTTTTTCTAACTCGCCGACTGGGAACAAAGTTTTAGCTAACTGCGCTTGGTTCAATCTGTGCAGAAAATAGCTTTGGTCTTTGCTAGCGTCTAAGCCTTTGAGTAATTGGAATTGACCGTCAACCTCACGCACACGGGCGTAGTGGCCCGTGGCGATTTTTTCTGCGCCTAGGCGCATGGCGTGGTCCAAGAAGGCTTTAAACTTGATTTCAGCGTTGCACAAAATATCCGGGTTGGGCGTTCTACCGGCTTGGTATTCGCGCAAAAACTCGGCAAAGACGCGGTCTTTGTACTCCGCGGCAAAGTTCACGTGTTCGATTTCAATGCCGAGCACATCGGCGACAGAGGCGGCGTCGAGGAAGTCGATATTAGACGCGCAGTATTCGCTGTCGTCATCGTCTTCCCAGTTTTTCATGAAAACGCCGATGACCTCGAAGCCCTGCTCCTTGAGCAAGTAGGCGCTCACCGCAGAGTCCACTCCACCGCTTAAGCCCACTACTACGCGTGGTTTGTGTGTCATGGGGCCAGGGTGAATAGGTGCATGTCAGGATTATCTTTCGTACTTCCCTGCTGAGAAGCCGCCCTATTCTGGGGTAACCTTACGCTTTTGTAAGTTAGACACCCCCCCATCTAGAGGAGATCCCCATGCTGATTGGCGTGCCAGCCGAGACAACGGCCGGAGAAACCCGTGTGGCTATTACGCCCGAAACGGCCAAAAAACTCATCGCACAAGGCCACAGCATCCGTGTCCAAAGCGGCGCAGGCGTCGCAGCCAGTGTGACAGACGACGCCTATGCAGCGGTTGGCGCACACGTCACAGATGCAGCGAGCGCATGGTCTTGCGACTTGGTATTGAAGGTCCGCGGCCCGCAAGCCAACGAAGCGTCTTCTGTCAAGAGCGGTAGTGCAGTGGTCGGCATGTTGGAGCCCTTCAATGCCGAAGGTTTGCAACGCTTAGCCAGTGCTGGCGCTACCAGCTTCGCCCTCGAAGCAGCCCCCCGTACTACCCGCGCGCAAAGCATGGACGTGTTGTCTTCGCAAGCCAACATTGCTGGCTACAAAGCTGTGATGCTGGCCGCAGACAAATACCAACGCTTTGTGCCCATGTTGATGACCGCTGCCGGTACGGTGAAAGCCGCCCGCGTCGTGATCTTGGGCGTCGGCGTTGCAGGCTTGCAGGCCATCGCAACCGCCAAGCGCTTGGGCGCAGTGATTGAAGCCACTGATGTACGCCCTAGCGTAAAAGAACAAGTCGAGTCACTCGGCGCCAAATTCATCGACGTGCCGTTTGAAACCGCCGAAGAAAAAGAAGCTGCCGAAGGCGTGGGCGGGTACGCCCGTCCCATGCCCGCAAGTTGGCTGGACCGCCAAAAAGTCGAAGTCGCTAAGCGTGTTGCGCAGGCTGACTTGGTGATCACCACTGCCTTGATCCCTGGACGCGCAGCGCCCGTCTTGGTGAGCGAAGACATGGTCAAAGCCATGAAGCCAGGCTCGGTCATCATCGATATCGCTGCCGGCAAAGGCCCTGATGGCGTGGGCGGCAACTGTCCACTGACGGAGGCTGGCAAAACCGTGATCAAGCATGGCGTCACCTTGGTGGGCGAAACCAATTTGCCTGCTTTGGTAGCCGCAGACTCTAGCGCCTTGTATGCCCGCAATGTGCTGGACTTTTTAAAGCTCATCATCAACAAAGAAGGTGCGCTGCATATCGATATGGAAGACGACATCGTCGCCGCTTGTTTGATGACCCGCGATGGCGCGGTCGTCAAGAAATGAATTTGAGGAACTACACACCATGGACGCCGTCTCTCCTACCCTTGTGAACCTGATTATTTTTGTGTTGGCCATCTACGTGGGTTACCACGTGGTCTGGACCGTGACACCTGCATTGCACACGCCTTTGATGGCGGTGACCAATGCCATCTCCGCCATCGTGATCGTCGGTGCCATGCTGGCCGCTGCGATGACCACCACCACCTTGGGCAAAACCATGGGCGTATTGGCCGTAGCTTTGGCTGCGGTCAATGTGTTTGGTGGCTTCATGGTCACGCGACGCATGCTCGAGATGTTCAAGAAAAAAGACAAACCTGCTAAAGCTCCCCAAGGAGACAAAGCATGAATATGGATTTCGTGACGATGAATTTGGTGACGCTGCTGTATTTGGTGGCGAGCATTTGTTTTATCCAAGCTTTGAAAGGCTTGAGCCATCCCACCACGTCGATTCGTGGCAATATTTTTGGCATGCTGGGAATGACCATCGCGGTGATCACCACGGCGGCGCTTATCTTGAAGCTTTCTGGCTCTGCCATGGGTATGGGCTGGGTGTTGGCCGGCTTGGTGATTGGCGGCGGAGCGGGAACGGTCATGGCGCAACGCGTCGAGATGACCAAGATGCCTGAGTTGGTCGCCTTTATGCACAGCATGATTGGTTTGGCTGCTGTTTTCATTGGCGTGGCGGCAGTGGCTGAGCCTTGGGCCTTTGGCATCACACCGCCCCCTGAGGAAGTGGCCTCGGGCATGCAAACCGCATCAGGCATG
>SYDB01000183.1 GCA_005786815.1 Burkholderiales bacterium | reverse complement strand
GACATCCGCACAAGTGAAGTCAACGTTTGAACGTATGGCTGCTGTGGTGGACCAACAAAATGCAGCAGATCCACTTTACAAAGATATGGCAGGTCATTTCGCCACCTCGGCCGCTTACAAAGCTGCGCTAGATTTGGTTTTCAAAGGCAAGGAACAACCCAGTGGCTACACCGAACCCTTGTTGCACGCATGGAGACTTAAAGTCAAATCCACGGCATGAGTGACTCTTTTGTGCAAACCGTCGCGCGCTTTGCCTTGCGCTCTGTCATAGGCTTAGGTCTGACGGCGCTCTTGTTGTTAGGCGGCTATTTGGCATTCACTTACAACTACAGCTACTCGCAAGGTGAGAGTGTGGGGTTTGTGCAAAAGCTGTCTTACAAGGGCTGGGTTTGTAAAACATGGGAGGGCGAGCAAATACGTGCATTAGCGTCTTTGCCCGCCATTCCCGACAAATTCTTCTTCACGGTGCGAGATGATGCAGTGGCTGACCAAATCAATACACATATTGGTCAAAAAGTGGTGATGGTCTATGAGCAGCACCGAGGCTTGCCAAACTGTTTTGGCGAAACCGAATATTTCATTGTGGCGGTTCGCCCTGTGCCCGCCGGTTAAGCACAGACTGCAAAACGGGTTGCTTGCGCACCACTTCTGCTGGTGTTTTTACAGTTGATTTGCTGGATGGTGGTGGTAATTCGCGAGGCGCTAACGGATAAACCAACTGCTGCAAGTGCCGCACGCCGTTGTTGACCTTCACCCACCATTTAGAAAATGAATCCATGGGTTGGTCTAGTTCACGAAACAATCGTGGCGCGGGACGTTTTTGCCAAGCTATTGCAGGCATCTCTGGCACGCGTAGGTGGTCGACCATATGGACAGTTTTGGCTTGCGCCAAAGCGCACTCAATATCTGCCGTAGAGCCAAACCATGTTTGTGTGGACATAGTCGCCATGCGCTCACCCACAAACTGCCAACGGCGCTCACTCCATGGTCTGAGCGCTACGACTTCAGACCAGACTGCTGCAACACAGACTACATCTACAGGCAAGTCTTTGGGCATATCCGCCAAGCACCAAGGATGCACCAGCCAGACGACACGGTCTTTCACAATGCTTGCATCGGGCGCGACGAAACCCAGCGACGGTGGTGGCTCTGCTGTCACGTTAGGAATATTCCACTCAAATGCTTGCTCGCTTGATTGCGTCAACACTGCAGGGCTATTCGCCAAAATTTCTATTGTTTCGTAGGTGGCGTCTAAAACGGTGCCGCGGCTAAACCAGGCGGGTGGCGCAAACGTTTCCACGTTTTCTGCATTGAACAAATAAGGCTTGTTGCTACCCGTCGAGCTGACCCATTGCCAACTCAAGTAATTGCTCGCCATATCGCCATCGAGCAAATGGCTGTACATCCAATCTGCGCCGACACGCCAATGCACTTTGCGTAAATGCACCAAATAACTGGCCAACCATAGCCGTGCATGGTTGTGCAAATATCCGGTGGCATACAGCATGCGAACAGCGTGGTCGATTACGGGCACGCGCGAGCAAGCATGCATCACATCTTCTGGCATCTCACGCTTGTAGGAGGCATCTGGCAATATGCCCTCGCGCAACGATTCACCAATGACATCACCATGGTGTTTGTGCAAATGCTGGAAGTATTCACGCCATCCCAACTCAAACATCAACTTGTGTTGCACGCCCAAACGATGGCGATGGAACATCAAATAGGCAATATCTGGAACGCTTAAAAAACCGTGGGTCAAATACGGCGATAAATGCGTGACTGCACCGTCTAGCGAATTACGGGTGTGCGCATAATCCTTTGGGTTCACCAGGTCAAGGCGCGCTTGCGCGGCTTGCGGGGTCGGCGCAAATTCGTACATAGGGCTCTAAGCCGCAGCGTGCTCTAGGGCATCGATGAATAGTGCGGCTACATCACAGCCCGTTTGATCAAAAATTTCTTGGAAACAAGTGGGGCTCGTGACATTGATTTCTGTCAAGTTCTCGCCAATCACATCTAAGCCAATCAATAACAAGCCACGTTGCGCCAACACAGGGCCAATGGCCTCTGCAATTTCTTTATCGCGCGCAGAAATGGCTTGCGCAACACCCTTGCCGCCAGCAGCCAAATTACCACGCACCTCTCCGCCCTGTGGAATGCGCGCCAAACAATACGGCACAACTTTGCCGCCAATCACCAAAACACGTTTATCCCCTTGGGCAATAGCAGGTAGAAACTTTTGAACCATGACGGTTTGCGCACCTTCGCGATTCAGTGTCTCGATGATGGCGCCAAGATTGAGCGCATCGTCTTTGACACGAAAAATGCCCATGCCGCCCATACCGTCCAAGGGCTTCAAAATAATGTCGCGGTGCACCGCATGGAAAGCGCGAATCGCTTGCGCATCGCGCGTCACCAAAGTGGGGCTGATGAATTGCGCAAACTCCAATATGGCGAGTTTTTCTGGGTGATTACGCAGTGCACTGGGCTTGTTAAAAACTTTCGCGCCTTCGCGCTCTGCTTGTTCTAACAAATGCGTGGCGTAAAAGTATTCGCTGTCAAACGGTGGGTCTTTGCGCATCACCACCGCATCGAAACTATTCAAGGCGCGATCGGCATGCGCGCCCTGTATTTCAAACCACACATCCTGCTTGCCTGTGAGATGCACTTGTTGCACCTGCGCATTCACCGCTTGACCGCTTTGCCAAACCAGATGGTGTGGTTCACAAGCAAAAATTT
>SYDB01000182.1 GCA_005786815.1 Burkholderiales bacterium | reverse complement strand
GTGTGGCGATTGATATTTTGATCAACAACGCGGGAATTCAACACCGCCAACCCATGGTGGAGTTGTCTCTCAAAGACTGGCATCGCGTGATGGACACCAACATCACCGCTGCATTCATTGTTGGGCGCGAGGCTGCAAAGCGCATGATTGCAAGAGGCAAGGGCGGCAAGATCATCAATATCGGTTCGCTCACGAGCCAAGCGGCGCGTCCCACGATTGCGCCATACACCGTTGCAAAAGGCGGCATCAAAATGTTGTCGCGCGCAATGGCAGCGGAATGGGCGCAATTCAATATCCAAGCCAACTCGATCGGGCCCGGTTACATCATGACCGATATGAACAAGCCACTGATGGAAAACGCACAATTCGACGCTTGGGTGAAAAGTAGCAATCCTGCCCAACGCTGGGGAAAACCCGATGAGTTGGTAGGCACCGCTATCTATCTAGCGTCTGAGGCCTCGAACTATGTGAACGGCCAAATCATTTATGTGGATGGCGGCTGGCTTTCAGTTTTATAAAAAACAATTAATCCAGTGTGATCTTAGCGTACTGCGCAACTTTTTTCCATTGTGCGTAATCAGCCTGCATAAATTGCGTCATCGCCTGAGCGTTGAGCCAAGTGGGTTCAGCCCCCACTTTGACCATGCTGGCTTTGGTATCTGCTTGCTGCGCCACAGTTTGCAAAGCTTGCTCCAACCGCGTTTGTACATTGGCAGGTAAGCCTGTTGGTGCTGCTATGCCGAACCATGCGCTCACCTGATACCCTTTGACGCCCGCTTCTTCCATAGTTGGCACTTGAGGCAATGCATTGCTGCGCTGTTGTGTGGTGACAGCGAGTGCACGCAGCTTGCCGCTTTGTATCAGGCCTAGCGCAGAGGGAAGGTTGTCAAACATCAAATTGACTTCGCCTGCAATGACCCCGGTGAGACCGGCAGCAGCACCGCGATACGGTATGTGTGTAATAAAAACGTTTGCCGTGCTTTTGTATAGCTCTGCGCTCAAATGCAACGAAGTGCCCTGACCATTCGACGCATAGTTCAGATGTCCGGGTTGACTTTTGGCTTTAGCCGTTAACTCTGCCAATGATTGAATGCCTGAATCAGGTGATACAACCAATACATTGGGGACCCTGCCCAATAGGCCAATTGGGGAGAGACTCTCAGGTTTATAGGGCAGCTTGGAATACAAAGCAGGGCTGATGGTCAGCGGTGGCGAAGCCATGAGCAAGGTGTAGCCATCTGGCGTAGCCTTTGAAACGTCAGAGGCGCCAATGTTGCCTCCAGCGCCTGGTTTGTTTTCAATAACAATGGGTTGACCTAGTTCTTGCGACAACTTGTTGCTGACAAGCCTAGCCATGTTGTCGATCAGGCCACCAGGAGGAAACGGAACAACTAGTTTGATAGGACGTGTAGGCCATGATTGCGCAGATACTGAAAGCGTGGTGAGTAAGGCGCAAATAAGAACGGATAGTTGTTTGAGCATGATTTCTTTCAAAAAATAAAATTAAGAAAATTAATTGAACAAAATTGACCACAAATCACTTATCGCTCTGGATTCGTCAATTTAGGCCATTATCTTACTTTAAGTGCGTGGCTTTAAGCGCTTTAGAAAAATGCGCTTAGCCGCATTGATCGTCGCTTGTATTCCATCGGTTTATGCTTTGATCTACCTCTCGAACATTTGGAAAAAGAACTAGGTGAGGACGTGAACAGAGCGCTCAACGAACAAAGATGGGCTTTTAACCAATTACCAGCTGGCGCAAAATTGTGGTGCGTTAACTTTTATGTAGCAAGTCGTTTTTTAGGCCGCTGAAACTTTGTCAGCTGTCACCATATTGGCAAGACTGTAGATATTTAAATAGATACTTCGCTAGAGCACGCGGCCGGTCCTCGCCACAGACCAAGCCGCAGCAAGAAGAACCAATCCCATTCCCAGCGTAAGCAAAATTGCGGTGACCTCTGCTAACTGGTGTTTTTGCATCACGATGCGCATACCCAGAGACTGGTAAATCTTTTTAATTTCTGTGGTGGAAGCAGCCCTGAAATATTCGCCATGCGTGATTTCAGCAATTCTTTTTAACGGTGCTTCATCAAGTTTGACCCGAACCGACACACCATGTGCATGAAGCACGGTGCCTTCTGGCGTGCCAAATCCGATCGTGAAAATGCGAACCCCTAAATCAGCTGCGACGCGCGCCATTTGGAGCGTATCTGGCCCCATATTGCTTTGTCCATCTGACATCAACACAATGACAGCAGACGTGTTGCTTCCAGCTTCAAGTTTGACTTTGGGAGTGGCTGCTGTGTTGGGTTTGGCATTACTGGGATTGTTAGCGGCACGCGCAGATTCTTCAGGATTGATTAACTTATCTATATCTAGACCTGCGTTTGGCAACATGCTGGCCAATGCAATGACGATGCCAGAACCCAGAGCGGAACCGCGTTGAAGTGGCAAGTTATCGATGGCGCGTTTGAGGTCTTCACGTTTGTCAGTAGGTGCTTGAACCAATGCGGCTGTTCCTGCAACGCTGACGACGCCTAATTTCACAAAAGCAGGTTGTTCTTGCACGATGGCTTTTGCTGCCGCCTGAGCTAACTCGATTCGACTGGGTTGCACATCGTTGGCACGCATGCTGCCAGAGCTATCAATTGCCAGCATCACAGTTTCTAAACGCGAGGGCAAAAGCAATATGGCACGCGGGCGTGTCATAGCCAATAACAACACGATCAAGCCAAGCAACATCAGAAATGCTGGCCAATGGTTGCGTCCACGCAAGGCCACATAACTGCCCACCAAAACGGGAATAAGAGCGAGTCCCCACAACATAAATGGCCACATCATCGAAAACGAATGTAGGGATGGCATGGAGGTTTTCGTTTTAAGCTGCTTTAAGATGCGATGCAGCAGAGCGCAAGCGTTGTTTACGCTTCAACATGAAATCGAGCATAGCCTGTCCTAAATCAGCATCGGTTGTGAGTGTGAGGCAATCCACATGTGCGCGCTCAAATGTTTTGTGGAGCGCTAATTCGCGCTCTTGGGCAAGTTGCGCGTAGCGTTCACGAAGCCCTTTGTGGTTGGCATCAATCAAGATTTGCTCACCAGTTTCAGAATCTTGCACTGTAAAAAGACCCATAGTTGGCAATTCCATCTCCCACGGATCTTGCAATCGAATCGCAATCACCTCATGTCGATGCGCCAAGGATCCAAGGGCTTTTTCCCAGCCCGAATCGGAGATGAAATCGGACACAACAAAGACGGTAGAGCGCTTCTTGCAATAGGCGTGCATTTGTAAAAGCATGTGGCGTAAGTCTGTCATCTGCGAAAGGCTTGGCGTTTCGCATTGCTGGATAACTTGCATCAGTTGCAATATGTGCGTTTTACCTGTTCGAGCCGGCAGAATGTGATCCGCTTTTTGCCGACTTCCCGAAAACAGCATGGCTCCGACTGGGTTGCCACGACGGGTCAATATCCTTGCTAACACTGCCACACACGCTACAGCCACGGACCGCTTTGATACAGATTGAGAACCAAATCCCACCGAGCCTGATAAATCGATTAAGAAGCTCGCTGTCATTTCACGGTCTTCTTGGTGCTGGCGGACATACGGAGTCTGCATCCGTGCTGTGACATTCCAATCGATGTGTCTGACATCGTCATGCGGTTGGTATTCACGCAAGTCAGCCAATTCGATACCAGAACCACGAAAAAGGGTACGGTAGTCGCCTTGCAGTTGCCCATCCAATCGACGGATCACACGCCAAGTCAGTTGCGTGAGCAATTGCTCTAGATCAATTGCTGTTGGCTGGGCACAAACTGAGGAAGTTGTCTCTACTTGGCCTGATGATTTACGACGTCGCAGAAATTTGAACATGGGTGTGTAGGGGTTGGTCGGGTGCTGGAACTGCTTGCAGAATTTGTTGAATCACTTGATCAGGTGTCAGACCTTCGGACATGGCTTCAAAAGATAAAACAAGTCGATGGCGCAATACATCGGGTACGAGATCAATCACATCTTGTGCGAGGGCGTAGGCTCGGCCACGCAATAAGGCAAGCGCGCGTGCACCTTCTATAAGGCCTATGGTGGCACGGGGGCTTGCACCAAAAGTTATGTGTCGCGCTAAATCTGGTAATCCATGCTTTGCCGGTTCTCGCGTTGCTGAGACTAAGCGCACGGCAAAGTGCATCAAAGCGGGATCGATATAGCCTTTGCGGCACTGCGCTTGTAGTTGCATCAATTGCGCAATGGTGGCCATTGGTTTGACCTCTTGGCTTGAACCTGTGACGCGCTCTACAATGACATATTCTTCTACTTCAGTGGGATAGCCAACTAGCACTTTCATCATGAAGCGATCGACCTGGGCTTCTGGTAGCGGGTAGGTTCCCTCGGTCTCTATTGGGTTTTGGGTCGCCATGACCACAAATGGTTTTGGAACCAGATGACTTTCTCCAGCAATAGTCACTTGACGCTCTTGCATAACTTCAAGTAAGGCGCTTTGAACCTTAGCTGGAGCACGGTTGATTTCGTCTGCAAG
>SYDB01000181.1 GCA_005786815.1 Burkholderiales bacterium | reverse complement strand
CGCAAGTGAAAGACCGACGCTTCTCTGCGGATGCGTGGGCTACTGACCCTATGGCGGCTTTTGCAGCGGCCACCTATTTACTCAATACCCGTACCTTGATGGCGCTCACCGATGCAGCGCAAACAGACCCCAAGACCAAAGCGCGTATCCAGTTTGCAGTGGAGCAGTGGGCTGCAGCGGTTGCGCCCAGTAACTTTTTAGCCTTTAATGCAGAAGCTCAAAAGAAAGCGATCGAGACCCAAGGCGAAAGCATTGCCAAAGGCATGCAAAACTTGTTGAAAGATATGCAGCAGGGTCACGTCTCAATGACGGACGAAAGCGTGTTTGAGGTCGGTAAAAACGTGGCTACGTCTGAAGGCAAAGTGGTGTTTGAGAACGACTACTTTCAACTTCTCGAATACAAGCCATTGACTGGCAAAGTTTATGAGCGTCCATTTTTGTTGATCCCTCCTTGCATCAACAAGTTCTACATCTTAGATTTACAACCTGCAAATTCTTTTATTCGCTATGCGGTCAGTGAAGGGCATAGGACTTTTGTGGTGAGTTGGCGCAATCCAGATGCGTCTATGTCTTACACCACCTGGGACGATCTCATTTCGCATGTGGCGATCAAGGCCATCCATGTGGTGCAAGAAATTGCTGGCACAGAACAAATCAATGCTTTGGGCTTTTGTGTGGGCGGCACCATTTTGTCCACAGCATTAGGCGTATTGGCTGCGCGCGATGAACATCCCGTTGCCAGTGCCACCTTGTTGACCACCTTGGTGGACTTCCAAGACACGGGTGTGTTGGACGTTTTTATTGATGAAGCCTTTGTCAAATACCGTGAAGCCCAATTCGCAAATGGCGGTTTGATGAAGGGCCAAGACATGGCCTCCACCTTTAGTTTTCTGCGGCCCAACGACTTAGTCTGGAACTATGTCGTAGGCAATTACTTGAAGGGCGAAACGCCACCGCCTTTTGATTTGCTGTATTGGAATAGCGACGCTACCAATTTGCCAGGCCCCATGTATACCTGGTATTTACGCAACACCTATTTAGAAAACAACTTGATCAAACCCGGCAAGACTGAAGTGTGCGGAGAGAAGATAGACCTGCGCAAAGTCAATCTGCCCATGTATATCTATGGTTCGCGTGAAGACCATATCGTGCCGATTGGGGGCTCTTATGCCAGCACGCAAGTCTTTCCTGGCAAAAAACGTTTTGTCATGGGTGCATCTGGTCACATCGCTGGTGTTATCAACCCGCCTGCTGCTAAAAAGCGTAGTTACTGGACAGGCCCAGCAGGCAAATTTCCCAAGACTGCGCAAGCCTGGCAAGAGATCTCAACAGAGAATGCAGGCAGCTGGTGGCCTGATTGGTCCGCATGGATCAAGTCGCATGCTGGCAAACAAATCACTGCGCCCAAGACCTATGGCAATGTCAAACACAAAGCCATCGAAAACGCACCGGGCCGTTACGTCAAGGCACGCGCCAGCAACTAATTTTTTAAAATCTACTTTTTATATATGAGGAATCCATGGAAGACATTGTTATCGTTTCAGCTGCGCGTACTGCAGTAGGAAAATTTGGTGGTTCGCTAGCCAAAGTGTCAGCAACCGAGTTGGGATCCATCGTGATTCGCGAAGCTTTGGCGCGCGCCAAGGTCGACCCTGCGATGGTCGGCGAGGTCATCATGGGCCAAGTCTTGGCCGCAGGTTCTGGACAAAACCCAGCGCGCCAAGCTCTGATGCATTCAGGCGTTCCTAAAGAAGTGCCCGCGCTCACCATCAACGCAGTTTGCGGATCAGGCCTGAAAGCTGTGATGTTGGCCGCTCAAGCCGTTGCCTGGGGTGACAGCGAAATCGTGGTGGCAGGCGGTCAAGAAAACATGAGTGCTTCGCCCCACGTCTTGGTGGGTTCGCGCGATGGCCAGCGCATGGGTAACTGGAACATGGTCGACTCCATGATCGTCGATGGCCTATGGGATGTTTACAACCAGTACCACATGGGCATCACTGCTGAAAATGTAGCCAAAGCGCATGCCATCAGCCGCGATATGCAAGATGCTTTGGCCTTTGGCAGTCAACAAAAAGCATCTGCTGCGCAAGACGCTGGCAAGTTCAAAGACGAAATCGTGTCGGTCTCTATTCCCCAACGCAAGGGCGATCCGATTATTTTTAACACCGACGAATTTATTAATAAAAAAACCACGGCTGAAGCGCTTGCTGGTTTACGTCCTGCATTTGACAAAGCAGGCTCTGTCACTGCAGGCAACGCCTCTGGTATCAACGATGGTGCCGCTGCAGTTGTTGTGATGACTGCCAAAAAAGCCGCCGCCCTAGGTTTGAAACCTCTGGCACGTATTGCCGCATTTGGAACGAGCGGACTTGACCCCGCCACCATGGGCATGGGTCCAGTTCCCGCATCGCGCAAAGCTTTGCAACGCGCCGGATGGAATGCGGCCGAAGTCGATTTGTTCGAACTCAACGAAGCCTTCGCCGCCCAAGCCTGTGCTGTTAATAAAGAACTTGGCATTGATCCTGCAAAGGTCAACGTCAATGGCGGTGCCATTGCGATTGGTCACCCTATTGGTGCATCCGGTTGCCGCATTTTGGTGACCTTGTTGCATGAGATGCAACGCCGTGACGCCAAAAAGGGATTGGCTGCACTGTGTATAGGCGGCGGCATGGGCGTGTCTCTAGCACTAGAGCGTTAATCCACGAAACTGCGTGTAAACCCAATTTGCCTAATTTTCGAATTCACCTAAGCAATCAAACCACCTTAACAGGAGACAACTCATGAGCAAAAAAGTAGCGTACGTCACAGGAGGCATGGGTGGTATCGGAACCGCAATTTGCCAACGGCTGCATAACGACGGATACACCGTTATTGCAGGCTGCGGCCCGACGCGTGATTTCAAAAAGTGGATCGACGAACAAAAAGCCTTGGGCTTTACCTTCTATACCTCGGTTGGTAACGTCGCCGATTGGGACTCCACCGTGGAAGCTTTCACCAAAGCCAAAAACGACCATGGCCCGATTGACGTGCTGGTGAGCAACGCTGGTATCACCAAAGACCGTGTGTTCTTAAAAATGACGCGCGATGATTGGGACGCTGTGATTGACACTAACTTGAACTCGATGTTCAACGTGACCAAACAAGTTGTGCCTGACATGGTCGAAAAAGGTTGGGGCCGCATCGTCCAAATTTCTTCGGTCAATGGCAACAAAGGCCAGTCTGGTCAAACCAACTACTCTGCTGCTAAAGCTGGCATGCATGGCTTCACCATGGCCTTGGCACAAGAGTTGGCTAGCAAAGGTGTGACTGTGAATACCGTTTCACCTGGCTATATCGGTACCGATATGGTGCGTGCGATTCGCCAAGACATCTTGGACAAAATCGTGGCCACCATTCCAGTCAAGCGCTTAGGCACACCTGACGAAATCGGTTCGATCGTGGGTTGGCTAGCAGGTGACCAATCAGGTTTCACGACAGGTGCTGACTTCTCGTGTAACGGTGGTTTGCATATGGGCTAATGCTTGGCATGGATTCCAAGTGGTTGCTTTCTGTTGCCCCAATGATGGACTGGACCGACAGGCACTGTCGGTACTTCCATCGTCTTTTGAGTAAGCACACACGTCTCTACACGGAGATGGTCACCACCGGCGCATTGCGCCATGGGGATGTCAAAAGGCATTTACGGTTTAACGAAGAAGAGCACCCAGTCGCCTTGCAACTTGGCGGCAGTGAATCTGAAGACTTGGCCTTAGCCGCCAAACTAGGTGAGCAATATGGCTATGACGAAATCAATCTGAACTGCGGCTGCCCCAGCGATCGCGTGCAACGCGGTGCCTTTGGCGCATGCTTGATGAACGAGCCTGAGACCGTTGCAGATGGCGTCAAAGCCATGCGCGATGCTGTGAGTATTTCAGTAACGGTCAAGCACCGCATTGGAATTGACAAGATCGAAAGCTACGATTTTGTCCGTGATTTTGTGGGTACGGTCAGTATGGCGGGCTGCGAAGTATTTATCGTCCATGCACGCAACGCTTGGTTGCAAGGCTTAAGTCCTAAAGAAAACCGCGAAGTTCCACCATTACGTTTTGATTTGGCCTATCAGCTCAAAAAAGATTTCCCAGAGTTAACCATCGTCGTCAACGGCGGTATCAAAACCCAAGAAGAGATCGCACAACATTTACAACATGCAGATGGCGTGATGTTGGGACGCGAGGCGTACTACAACCCGTGGTTGATGACGCAGTGGGATGCTTTGTATTGGAAATCCAACGCAACGCAACTCAGTCGTGAATCAATAGAAGAGGTCATGGTCGACTACATGGAGCGCGCCCACCAAGAAGACGGCTGTCCTTGGTACACCATCGCCCGTCACATGCTCGGCCTGTATCACGGTCAACGCGGTGCCCGTTTATGGCGCCAAGTTTGGAGTGATCACAGGCTCAAGCCTTTGCCACCACGCGAGGTCTGGGAAAGGGCGAGACGAGCTTTTGATACGACACAAGCGGAAAAAGCTTGATAAATCGTATGGTTTAGAGTACGATTAGCAGACCTTAACAAAGTGCTATGTATAGTGCTTTTATATTCTTAAACGGAGCTAGCCATGTCAAATATCAGCGCCAACGAACTCAAGACCAAAGGCATTTCGTCAATTGAATACGCTTTGAGCAATGCGAGCGAAGCGGTTCTGTCCGTTCGCGGGAAAGACAAATTTGTGGTGATGGATATGGCCCATTACCACTATTTACGTGAATGTGAGTTAGAGGCTGCGTTAGCGCAAAGTCGCGCTGACATGGCTGCGGGACGGTTTGTTCAGGAGTCCCCTGAGGCACATCTGGCACGTTTGGATGCCATGTGATGCCATATGTCTTGGTATTTACCGATCAATATAACAAACGTGCATCTCGGTTTTTAAAACGCCATCCAGATATGCGGATGCCTTATCTAAAGGCATTGCAGTTGTTAGAAGCTAATCCACACCACCCTTCTTTGCGCATGCATGCGCTCAAAGGTAAGTTGGTGGGATTGCAATCGGTGTCTATCAATATTTCTTATCGCATCACACTCTATTTAGTCTTCCAAGACCAACAAATTATTCTCGTGAATGTGGGTGACCACGACACGGTTTACTGAGACCGTACAAATTGCAAACTGAATCCCCTGCGGCATCTCCCGAGATCCCCAACTCTCAAATCCAACTCGCCAAACTCATGATTTGGGCTATTCCGCTGTTTTGGACGGTGAACCACATCGTTGCGCGCAAAGCACCTGGGGTGATAACGCCACACGTGCTGGCGATTGGTCGCTGGGCTTTGGTGGGCATTTTTTTGGCTTGTCTGGCGCGGGCTGAACTAAGAGCAAATTGGGGTATTTTGCGCACCCAAGTTTGGCGCTACATCTTGTTAGGTGCCTTAGGTATGTGGGTGTGTGGTGCGGGGGTGTACCAAGCCGGCGTTAGCACCAACATGATGAATATCTCGCTCATCTATGCCTCGTCGCCTGTCATGATCGCCGTGTGTTCAGTGCTTTGGTTACATGAACCTTTTTCTAAACGTCAAGCGCTAGGTGTGTTGGCCGCGATATTGGGGGTTGTCCATGTTGTGGTGCAGGGCGAATGGGCGCGACTCGCGCAAGTTGTTTTGGTCCCCGGAGATTTATGGGTGCTTGCGGCAGCTTTAGCTTGGGCTGCATATTCCTTATTGCAAAAGCATTGGCGCAGCACTTTGAGTGCTGGCGCGCAACTGGCCTGTATCTGCGCGGGTGGCGTGTTGGTGATGATGCCTTTCAGCATTTGGGAATTAATGCAGACAGATGCTCCCGTGCTTGGGCGTGATGCGCTCATACTCGTAGCGCTGGCTGCACTTTTTCCTGGTTTAGGCGCCTATTGGTTATACGGTTGGGTGCAAAAAACCATAGGTGCCAGCCGTGTCGCAATGACACTCTATCTAGGCCCTCTGTATGCCAGCGTGATGGCGTGGATAGTGCTGGGTGAGGGCATTGGGTTGCACCACGTTATTGGTGGTGTGCTGATTCTTTCGGGGGTAGGTTTGGTAATGAGTAAACAACACGATACAGATTGAAGGAGCAAGCTATGCACACAGTTATTGGCGCATGCCCACACGATTGCCCAGACACATGCTCGCTGGTGACGACCGTCGAGAACGGCAAAGCCATTCGTGTGCAAGGTAACCCTAATCATCCGATGACAGACGGTGTGTTGTGCACCAAGGTCTCGCGATACACCGAACGCACCTATCACCCTGATCGCATCCTCCATCCTTTAAAGCGTATTGGGCCCAAAGGTTCAGGCCAGTTTGCACCTGTCTCATGGGATGAAGCGCTTAACGACATTGCCAAACGTCTCGGCGCAATAGCCGTACAAGATCCGCAAGCCATATTGCCCTACAGCTACGCAGGCACGATGGGGCAAGTGCAGGGCGAGGCGATGGCCATGCGGTTTTTTCATAAGCTGGGTGCATCGTTGCTAGATCGAACCATTTGCTCTTCAGCTGGAAGCGAGGCGCTGGCCTACACCTTTGGCGCCAAAATGGGTATGCGGGTGGAGT
Source organism: Burkholderiales bacterium (assembly GCA_005786815.1). Lineage (GTDB taxonomy): Bacteria > Pseudomonadota > Gammaproteobacteria > Burkholderiales > Burkholderiaceae_C > Limnohabitans. Next base: position 3,719 of record SYDB01000181.1, on the reverse strand, counting down.
TTTTTGCTGAATCGAAACTCATCATCATCTGGGGTAGTAATTCGATTGGTAGCAATCTGCATTTTTGGCGTATCGCCCAAGAAGCCAAACGCAATGGCGCCAAACTGATTTGCATAGACCCACGCAAAAGCGAAACTGCAGAAAAATGCCATGAGCACATTGCGTTAAGACCCGGTACCGATGCTGCTTTGGCCTTGAGCTTGATGCATGTGCTGATACAAAACGATTGGCTAGACCACGACTACATCGCGCAACACACCTTGGGTTGGGATGCATTGCGTGCGAGAGCATTGCTATGGACGCCAGAACGTGCAGCGCAAGTATGCGGTATCACGGCCGAACAAATCGAGTCCCTAGCGCGTGATTGGGCGACGACCAAACCCGCAGCCATTCGTATGAACTACGGCATGCAACGCGTGAAGGGCGGAGGTAACGCAGTGCGTGCCATTGCATGTTTACCTGCACTCACAGGTGCTTGGCGACACCGCGCAGGAGGTCTGTTACTGGCGAACTCTGGTAATTTTCCAATACAAAGCGCTGCATTACAGCGTCCCGATTTGCTGGCAGGGCGTAAGCCACGCACGATCAATATGAGCACGATTGGCAATGCCTTGTTACAACCTGCCTCAGCTGCATTTGGTCCACACATCCAAGCCTTAGTGGTCTACAACAGCAACCCAGTGGCTGTAGCGCCGCAATCAGGGCAGGTCATCCAAGGTTTTGCGCGTGAAGATTTGTTTACCGTGGTGCTCGAACATTTCCAAACCGACACCGCCGATTACGCCGATTACGTTTTGCCCGCCACCACGCAACTTGAGCATTGGGATATCCATGCCAGCTATGGCCACACCGATATTTTGTTAAACCGACCAGCGATTGCACCGATGGGTGAATGCAAAACCAATACGGATATTTTTCGCGCTTTGGCGAAGCGCATGGGCTTTAATGAATCTTGCTTTGAAGAAGATGACGAGAGCTTGTGTCGTTCAGCTTTTAATCCGACGCAAGATATGAATGAATTGTTTGCGCAAGGCTTTACCCATCTCAAATCTGCTGATGGTCAGACATTACCCGATGCGCCATTTGCAGAGGGTGGCTTTCCTAGCCCCTCAGGTAAATGTGAGTTTTACAGCCAACGCTTAGCTGACATGGGGCAGGACGGTTTGCCAGACTACATCGCTAACTACGAAATCCCACAAGCCAATTCCAAATTTCCATTGGCCATGATTTCGCCGCCTGCACGCAACTTTCTCAACTCCAGTTTTGTCAACCTACAAAGTTTGCGCGATATTGAAACCGAACCTGTGTTGGAAATGCACCCTGAAGACGCGCAAGCACGTGGCATTCAAGACGGCGATGTCATTCGCGTATTCAACCAACGGGGTACTTACCACTGCAAAGCGCAACTCAACAACCGAGCTCGTCCAGGTGTGGTGAATGGTCTGGGTATTTGGTGGCGTAAGCTAGGACTCAATGGAACTAATGTGAACGAATTGACCAGCCAAAACCTGACGGATATCGGCCGCGCACCTGTTTTTTACGACTGTTGTGTGGAAGTGGCGGTGCTTAAGTGATTGCCACATTAAAAGGTAGGCAGGCAGATGATGTATCTCTAAAAGAGGTACAAGACCTTGTTGGTGTCGATGCGCCTAGGCGCGATTTGTTAATTGAGTACTTGCATCTTCTCAATGACGCCAACCGCGGTTTACATGAACGCCACTTAGTCGCTTTGGCCAAGGTGATGAATATCCCCATGGCAGAAGTCTATGAGGTAGCAACTTTCTATCACCACTTTGAAGTGATACGCGATGGTGACGTGGCTGTAAGTCTCACTATCCGAGTCTGTAATGGATTGAGCTGTGAGCTCGCCGGTGCAAGCCAGTTGATTGCAAAACTTCCGCAACTTTTAGGCAACCCAAAGATCAAGGTCATTGCTGCGCCTTGTGTGGGTCGTTGTGAGCAATCACCTATTGCGGTGGTGCATCAAAACGCCGTGGTGCATGCAACAACAGAGTCTGTGCTTGCTGCTGTTGCAGCGGACCAAAAATGGCAATCACTTCCAGATTACGAAGATATGTATGCTTACATTGTTAATGGTGGATATGAACTTTTAAAGAAAGTCCACAGCAAAACCATAGAGCCCGAACAAATCATACAAACCATGGAAAGCTCAGGGCTACGTGGTCTTGGCGGCGCAGGTTTTCCTGCTGGTAAAAAGTGGCGCATTGTGCGAGAACAAACGGCCCCGCGTTTGATGGCCGTCAACATTGACGAAGGCGAGCCAGGTACTTTCAAAGACAGAACCTATTTAGAACGCGACCCCCATCGGTTCATAGAAGGCATGTTGATCGCGGCACAAGTCGTTGGCATCGATACTATTTACATTTACCTACGCGACGAATACCACGGATGTCGCCAATTACTAGAGACGGAATTAGCCCGCTTAAAAGTCAATCCACCGTGTCCCTTGCCCTTGATCGAGTTGCGGCGCGGCGCGGGCGCCTATATTTGCGGTGAAGAGTCCGCCATGATTGAAAGCATCGAAGGTAAACGGGGCGAGCCGCGTATGCGCCCGCCCTATATTGCACAAGTAGGTTTGTTTGGTCGACCCTCGCTAGAACACAACTTTGAAACTTTGTATTGGGTTAGAGACGTCTTGCAAAAAGGTGCAGACTGGTTCTCAGGTTTTGGCAGGCATGGCAGAAAAGGTCTTCGCAGTTTCAGTGTGAGTGGTCGTGTCAAAAACCCAGGCGTGAAACTCGCGCCTGCTGGTATTACCATAGAAGAATTGATCAACGAGTATTGCGGTGGCATGCAAGAGGGGCACACCTTGTATGCCTATTTGCCCGGTGGTGCGTCAGGCGGTATCTTGCCAGCGAGCTTGAAAGATATACCGCTTGATTTCGATACGCTTCAGCCCTATGGTTGTTTTATTGGTTCAGCGGCCATCATTGTTTTGGGCCATCAAGATGCAGCCAGAGACGCTGCGCTCAACATGATGCGCTTCTTCGCACATGAAAGCTGTGGTCAATGCACGCCATGTCGAGTGGGCACTACCAAAGCCGCGCAACTGATGCAAGCCAAGGTGTGGGACAACCAAACCTTGGAAGACTTGAACCAAGTGATGGCTGATGCCTCTATTTGTGGCCTAGGACAAGCTGCCCCCAACCCTGTGCGTTGTGTGCAGAAATATTTCCCGCTGGAGATCGTTTGAATGAACGCGCCTAGCAAAAAAAAAGAGTTGTTACCTCAGACCATATCGTTTCAGTTAGATGGTAAAGCCGTCTATGCGTATGAGGGCGAAACTATTCTCAAGGCTGCGCAACGTCATGGTGTTGCTATCCCTCACCTTTGCTACAAAGACGGAATGCGACCCGATGGCAATTGCCGTGCGTGCGTGGTGGAAATTCAAGGGGAAAGAACGCTCGCACCAAGTTGTTGCCGTAATGTCACAGCCGGCATGGAAGTCTTAGCAACCAGTGAGCGCGCTATCAAAAGCCAAAAAATGGTGGTGGAGATGTTGCTCTCCGATATGCCCGATAAAGGCTACAAGTGGAACGATGCCAACCCTGCTTCAAATGCAACCTCAGCAAAACCTGCAGGTCAACACGGTGAGCTAAGTGAATGGGCTGATCATTTAGAAGTCACTGTTCGCCCAGAACTCAAAGCCTTGCGCCGCGAGCAGCCAATCGCAGATGCATCCCACCCCGCCATGTTGG
>SYDB01000180.1 GCA_005786815.1 Burkholderiales bacterium | reverse complement strand
TGAGACAGTCCACCTGTTGCGTTCAAGAAAAAACGCGGAACGTCTTCTGACTGCACTGGTACGTGCACGATCGTAGCGCTTCGAGTTGTTATAAGGCCGCTTTAACTACTAATTAGTTCACCGTAATAGCAGTCAACTTAACCCCTAGGGCCTTACAAACCCGCTGAACGGTGTCAAGACGTGGATGTGAATTGGGGCGTAATGCTTTGTACAAGGCTTCTCGTTTGATGCCAGTAGCCTTAGCGATTTCAGTCATGCCTCTCGCTCTAGCGATGTGGCCCAGTGCAGCCGCTAGTTCACTTGAATCGCCTTCTTCAAGGACCTGGCGAAGATACTCCGCGACATCTGCGTCTGTCTTTAAATGTTGCGCAATATCAAACTCGGGAAGGTCGTTCACATTGATAACTTTGTTCATGTCTTAAATCTCCTTTAAGTTCGCTGAGAGGACTTTTGCTTTCTCAATGTCGCTCTTTTGTGATGACTTATCACCACCTCCAAGCATGACGATGATGGTGTTGTTGTGTTGGATGTAGTACATACGCCATCCAGACCCAAAAAACTCCCTCATCTCATGCACGCCATCGCCTACAGGTGCAACATCGCCCAAAAGGCCACGTTGCGCTTTCTCTAGTCGACGCAATAAACGAAATTGGGTCTGTCGATCCTTGAGTCCTTCAAGCCAAGCATTAAATTCGGGTAATGGCTTGATCTTGAATACGGCAACATTGTAATCGTTCGAGGACATACTGTCAAATCCATGAAATTGCACAATATGGAATTATCAGAAAACTACGCTTAAATTTAGTAATTTATGGCTAATAAAATATGAAGTTTAGCTTTCAACGATGATTTAAAAGACTTCTTTAATGTGAATGTTTCTGCATACTTCATCTATGGAACGCATATTCGTCTACGGAACCTTATTACCCGGCCTGTGTCGCCATTACGCGCTGCAAGGTTCTCGCTCGCTAGGGCGCGGAACTATCACAGGACTGCTCTACGACTTGGGGCCTTATCCAGCAGTTGTCCACGGCGCCGGCAAAGTGTGGGGCGAGGTGTTTGAGGTGGACGTCACAGTATTAGCTGAGCTAGACGCGATTGAAGCCTTCTACCCAGACGAACCTGCAGACAAAAGCGAGTACATACGTGATGAGGTAGTCGTCCAAATGGATGACGCGGAATTAACTCTATCTGCTTGGTTTTACCGATTCAACCGAAGCATTGCCGGCAAGCGCCACATAGAGCACGGCGATTATTTGAAATTTCTAGACGAAACCGGGTTTGTTCCGCAATAAGCTCACTGTTTGAGCCCCTCAAACCCTATCCTGAACCCCTAATACGAAGGGGGCACACATGGAAGCTTTATTAACAGACCAAGACCTAGACCAGTTCATTTGGAACTGCATTGAAAACAGCACCAATGCGCGTGATTTTGTGGACTACCTGAACCACACCTACGGCACCTTCGCCGAGCAAGAAGCCGCGTACCAAAAAATGCTGACGTACTGGGGTGAAGCAGACACACCAAGGCAATTTGACAAAGCAGTCGCGGGTTTGACGGAACAAGCTGAAGCTGGCAATGCACTCGCCATGTTCCACTTAGGACGCTGGTACCGCTTAGGCTACGGCGTAGAAAAAAACGACGAGATCGGACTCGGTTGGTACCGCAAGGGCGCCGAAGCAGGTTCCACACGTTGCTTGATCAACCTAGCGCGCTATGCCGCTTTGACCGACGAGTCGGCTGCCAACGCCTTGTTTCAAAAAGCCGCAGAGATGGGCGATATGTATGCCCACTGCTATTGGGCAGATAGCGAGAAAGAGAATTACGACAAACACTTGGAACTCGGCGCGCAAGCAGACGATGCGTTTGCCAAGTATTGCTATGCGTTTCACCTCAACAAATTAGCGCAAACCGATGCTGAGAAACAGCATGCACTCGACTTAATCAAAAAAGCAGCGGAGTTAGGCGAAGCTTCAGCATGCACCTTTGTGTATTACCAATACATGTATGGCTCGTCCATTTGCACGGTAGACAAAGAGCAAGCGGCTTACTGGATCAAAAAAGCCGTTCGCGTGGGCAGCGCGATTGGGTGCACATCCTATGGACGCATATTGCTCGATGAGCCAGGGCGCAAAGAGGAGGGCATCAGCTACCTCAAACGCGCTTCCATACTCGAAGAAGTATTTGGCCAAACCTTGCTTGGTCACCAATTGCTTTACTTCGGCAACACGCCTGAGTTGCAAGCCGAAGGCTTTGCTTGGACAAAAGCCGCGGCAGAAGCAGGGCACAAACCAGCGATGGATAAATTGGCCACTGCGTACCGCACAGGCAAAGGCTGTACCGAAGACGCGAAGCTCGCACTCTATTGGATGCAAAAAGGTGCGTCCTTGGGCAATTCGAATTGCCAAACTGCTTTGGGCACTGCTTATATGGCGGGCGACTTGATTGCGCAAGATTTTGAGAAGGCGCACAACTTGTTTCACTTGGCGCACATGCAAGGCGACCCTTGGGGCACCTATGTGTTGGCAGTCTCGTACGAAAACGGACACGGCGTAGACAAAGACCTAGAACGCGCCTTTGCCTTGTACATGGAGGCCGCAAAAAAGAAGTTAATCCGCGCTGGCTACAAAGTGGGCATGGCCTATATGTGGGGCGAGGGCGTCGAAGAAGACATTCCCGCCGCCGCCTATTGGTTCAAGCAAGCCGCGAACGGAGGCGACGATGACGCACAAGTGCAGTTAGGCATGATGTTCATCTATGGCCACGGAGTGGAAGAGAACGTAGACAAGGGATTCAATTGGCTGCAGCTGTCTGCCGAACAAGACAACCCCATCGCTTTGCGCGAACTTGGGCTTTTGTACGAAAGCGGTAAAGGCGTTGCGCTCAGCATGTCTGAAGCTACGCGTTTGATTTCTAAGGCAGCTTCGTTGGGCGATAAGAAGTCCATCGAGTGGGTGGATACGCACTATCCGGATAAACCGGATTGGTTGAAGACCTTGTGTTTAGATAGCGCGTCTAAAGAGTAATTGAATGCAAGGGAGGCTCTGACTGCGCAAGAGCCTCAATCGCTGATTTGCTTAGACTAAGAATACATAATTAGTCTTCGCATGACAAAAACCATCGCTCTTTTTCTACACCACCCTACGTGTTCTACTGACTCGGTCAACGGGGTAATAGCAGCCTTGTCGCCCATGGCGAACATTAAATTGTTCACGCGGCATAAGGTGAGTGAGGGATTTTTTGACGATGTAGACCTTGTGGTGTTTCCTGGCGGTGATGGCGAGGCCACGACGTTTAGAAGTATCTTGAAACCCAACCTGCCCGACGTGCAAAGTTTTATGCAACGTGGTGGTAAGTACTTGGGTATTTGTATGGGGGCTTACTGGGCCGATGCCTATTACTTCAATCTGCTCAAAAGTACGCGCTGTGTGCAATACATCAAGCGCCCTGGTGCAGATATTCGTTCTTCTTATGGCACTACCGCACCGGTGACTTGGCGTGGTCAAGAGCACCGCATGTATTTTTACGATGGACCTACGTTTTTAGGCGGCCAGTTTGATGCGGTGGCCACGTATGCCAACGGCGACCCGATGGCGATTATTCAAGGCTCAGTTGGGTTGGTGGGTTGCCATTTAGAAAGCCAAGCGAATTGGTATACAAAAAAATACATGCAACCGCAATGGCATGAACGAAAACACCACCACTTGTTGTCGCAATTTGTAGCGGACTATTTATTGAACTCGCGTCAAATGCACCTGTTTTAACTGCAATTGTTTTAAATGCCATCGTTTTAAATCCCATCGTTGTGCAGGCATTTGCGATAGAAATAGTTTGCTAGATGCGATGGCTGAATTGACTGGCTATCAAACTGTCGATGGCAGTAGCTAAGTCAAAATCTTTTTGGGTAAGTCCCGAAGCATCGTGGGTTGACAGCCGAACGCGCATTTTTCTGTAGACCGATACAAACTCGGGGTGGTGGTTTTGATGCTCTGCAATATCTGCCACTTCTGTAATAAATTCCATCGCCGTTTTGAAGCTATCGAACTGCCATTGTTTGTGCATAAAGGCTTCGTCAGACTCCAAGGTCCAGCCCTCGATGGTTTTCATGGTTTCTGCAATTTCTTGGCTATTGAATTTAGGTGTTGGCATTTTTGAATTCCGAGATAAGGGTTAGGGGGCTGCTACTTCAAGCATGATTTCATTGCGCTTGAACATAGGCGGAGTCCAAGGTGGGTCGTAGCGCGAAAGTTGCGGCGCGCCAATGACTTTTAAGCCCTTGCGGTTGGCCCAATCGATTGCCTCATCGGTTTTGGTTTGCACCCGCGAAAGGGTGTTGAGCCACGAATAGGTGTAGACAAGAAAGTACTTGCTCGGGATTTCTTTTAGCGAGACGGCCTCGTTTTTAGGTTTTGGAATATTGGCCAGTGTGTATTGGCTGGGCATCACAAAGTGGATGCGCCATTTTTTGGCGGCTTGCATATTCGACTCAGAGGACTGCGGTTCAATCGTGACTGGAGCCGTCATGGCAATTTTCTTAGAGACGGGTTCTACCGTCACGGGCGCAGTCATGGCGATTTTTGTGCTGGCGCTGGAGTCCGCTATTTGGTTGTTGCCAAAAATAAAGTCTGCTATCAGCCTAAAACCCTTGTTGGAGGCTTCGTCCATATCGCCGTCGACAAATGTTTCAGCCACCAAAATGGGCGCGTACTTGCGGATTTCAAAAGCACCCTCTGTTTGGACGACTTCGTATTTGGGCTCTTCAATGGCCATGGCGTGTCCAGTACAAAAAAGACCAATTAACAAACCTGCGCTAAAAATTTTAAGTAGATGCATAAATGACCTGTTTGTGATGTTGGGCCTGCAGCGCGATGGCTTCTCGTTTGTCATCGGACAGACGGTGCAGGTTTTTAAGTTGCATGACCATACGAGGGTTTTTAGCCAAGGTGTCTGCATGTTTGTGGAGATAGTCCCAATACAAGGTGGTGAAGGGGCATGCGTTGTCACCAATCGACTCAGCGGGGTTGAATTTACACCCTTTGCAGTGGTTGCTCATGCGGTCGATGTACTTGCCGCTGGCGATGTAGGGCTTACTCGCCATCAATCCGCCATCTGCGTATTGGCTCATTCCGATGGTGTTCGGGACTTCGACCCACTCCACTGCGTCCACATACACGCCTAAATACCAAGCGTGTACTTCTTTGGGCCTGACTCCGAGCAAAAGCGCATACAGACCGGTGACCATCAATCTTTGAATGTGGTGGGCATATCCGTGTTCCAGCGTTAAGCCAATTGCGTCTCTGAGGCATGCCATATCGGTTTGGCCAGTCCAAAAAAACGCTGGCAGTTGGGCGGTGGCCTGCATGGCGTTGCGCTCGACATATTCAGGCATGTAGGTCCAATAAATACCGCGCACATATTCACGCCAGCCCAATATCTGACGCACAAAACCTTCCACTGCTTCGATCGGGGCATGGCCTTGTTCATAAGCCTCTTGCGCTTTATCGAGCACTTCTTGGGGGTGGAGTAATTTGGTGTTGAGTGCGCAAGACAGGTGCGAGTGGAACAGCCACACCTCGCCCTCCCACATGGCGTCCTGGTATTGGCCGAAATAGGGCAGTCGGTGTTTTATGAATGCATGCAATGCAACAAGCGCATGTTCACGCGTGACGGGCCAACCGAATGTGGATAGGGAACCCGGATGGTGCGCAAACTTATCGTTCACAAGTTGCATCACATCTTGGGTGATGTCGTCGGGTGCGAATCTGGAGGGCAGGGGCAGGTCTTGGGGTCCTTGCTTGCCGAAGCTGCCACGGTTTTCTGTATCGAAGTTCCATTTGTCGCCCACTGGATTTTTTCCGTCCATCAAGACACCTGTTTTTTGGCGCATTTCACGGTAGAAAAATTCAAGGCGAATTTGTTTGCGCCCCGCAATGTGCTTTTTAAATGCATCGAGGGTGCAAAGAAAATGGGTGTCGTCTCTGATCTCTAAAGTTAATGGATGCTTATCTGCCACGGCTTGCAAACTCGCGAGGACCCGCGATTCACCTGGCATCACCATGATCAGATGTTGTGGCTTTTGTAGAAGAATTGTTTTTTCAAGTTCGCCAGCCAAGGAGCCTGCATTACCAGCTGCATCTAGGTTGGTGTAAAAAACTTGCCAATTTTTTGCTTGTAGCGATTTAGCATAGTGGCGCATTGCGCTCAAAAACAAAGTGATTCTTTGCTTAGAAGAAACCACATGGGTAGATTCTTGTTCTACCTCGGCCATCCAGATGGCGTCTTGTTTTGGATCAAAACCGTTGAAAGCGGATGAGGATGCATCTAGTTGATCGCCCAAAACTAGGATGAGGTTTCTAAGGGACAAGGTCAATTCCTTTGGTAGTTTGAATAGATATTGAATAGATATATGAAGAAAATTTTAACGGATAAT
>SYDB01000179.1 GCA_005786815.1 Burkholderiales bacterium | reverse complement strand
CTTAGCCCAAACAGCAAGCCATAGATGAGGCTTACGGGCCATAACACACGGGATATCAGTCCCTTTTTAAGCCATGCCTGTTCAAGCGCAAGGCGAAAGTCTGGCATAGGTGAGGTCAGGCTTGCCAAGCGTTACTTGGACTGACCGCCAGGCGCTTGGGCTGCAAACGTCAACTGGTTGAGTTGGTTACGGCGTGCAGCCTCCATCACCATCATCACCGATTGGTGGGTGGACTGCGCGTCAGCGCTAACCACCACCATGGGATCATTTACGGTCTGCGTGGCCTGCGCTAAAGCATTGCTGATACTTTGCACATCACGCCCATTGACCACCACATGGTTCACGCTGAATTGGCCATCCGCACTGACAGACACAACGATTTCCTTGGGACGCTCTTTTTGAGGTGCGGCATTGGCGACGGGTAAATTCAATTCCATCTCGGTGAATTTGCTGTAGGTGGTGGAAAGCATCAAAAAGATGAGCACTACCAACAACACATCGATAAAAGGGATCAGGTTGATTTCTGGCTCAGGTGCGGTGGAGCGGCGAAATTTCATGCGTTCACCTCAGCGTTTGATCGAGCCACGCAAGACCATCAAATGGCGTAAAAACTGCTCCGAGGTGGTTTCCAGCTCCAACAAATAGCCGTCAACTTTGCCTTTGAAATACCGCCAGAACATCAGAGCAGGAATCGCCACGATCAAGCCAAAGGCAGTGTTGTAGAGCGCGATAGAAATGCCTTGGGCAAGTTGCGCAGGGTTGGTGGTGCCAGGTGCTTGCGAACCAAAAATATCGATCATGCCAATCACCGTGCCTAGCAAGCCGAGTAGGGGGGCGGCAGAAGCTATCGTGCCTAAAGTCACCAAGTGTTTTTCTAGCGAATGTGCAACTTCACGCCCAGCGATCTCCATGCTGGAGCGCAAATCGGAGTCGCTGATAGTGGGATGCGCGAATAAGGTTTGCCAACCGCTGGCCAAAACTTTTCCTAAGGCGGAATGCTCGCGCAATTGGGCGGTTACGTCTGCGCTGGGTAATGACTTTTGTGATGCGGTAATGGCTTGCTCCAGAAGTCCATCGGGGGCGATTAACTGCCTGCGTAAGCTGAAAAAACGTTCGATGACCAGAGCCAAAGCCACTACAGAACAGGCCAGTAAGGGCCATATCGGCCAACCAGCCGCTTGTATGATCGCTAGCAATGAAAACTCCAAGTAAATCGCGTTGTTTTAATTATGTCCCACAATGAATTCGCTTGAAACCGCAGAATTGACGCCCCGCATTTGGGGCGTTGGCGTTTTATGCCGCGCCATTGCTGACGCCTTAGAAGCACGCTTCAATCCCATTGCTGTTCGGGGCGAGGTATCAGGCTTCACACGTGCGAGCAGTGGTCACTGCTATTTCACGCTGAAAGACCCACAGGGACAGTTGCGTTGTGCCATGTTCAAGCGCTCAGCCCAAATGTTGAACTTTGCGCCCAAGGATGGTCAAAGTGTCGAAGTCTTTGGCAGGTTAGGTGTGTACGAGCCTAGAGGTGAATTGCAACTGGTAGTGGAGAGCATGCGCACCACCGGCCAGGGAACTTGGTTTGAGCAATTTCTCAAACTCAAAGCCCAACTGGAAGCCGAAGGTCTATTCAATGCAGACAGAAAACGTCCGATTCCTGAACGACCCCGCGCCATCGGTATCGTGACGTCATTGGGCGCAGCAGCGCTTCATGATGTGGCAATCGCATTGCAAAGACGGGTGCCACACATTCCCGTGGTTCTGTCGCCCGCTTTGGTGCAGGGCGCGGATGCACCAGCGTCGTTGTTGCAAGCACTTCAAGCCTTAAGTGCAAAGCCCGAACTCGACGTTATTTTGCTGGTGCGTGGGGGTGGCTCTTTAGAAGACCTATGGGCTTTCAACGACGATCAGCTCGCTCGTGCCATCGTGGCCTGTTCGGTCCCAGTGATCAGCGGGGTGGGGCATGAAACCGACTTCACCATCGCCGATTTTTGTGCTGATTTACGGGCTCCCACACCTACCGCGGCCGCAGAGTTATGCGCGATATCTCAGGCCGACCTAATGCAGCAAGTCATGGGACTGCAAGAACTTATGCAAAACCTAGCGCACCGTCAGATCGACAAGTGCTCTCAAGGACTAGACCTGGCACAGTCACGCATCGGCAGACCATCTCAGGCCGTTTCGCAACAAGTTTTAAGGTTGACTAGGCTAGGGCAATTGATGCACCAACGCATGGCGACCCATACACAAGCTTGTCAACACAACTTGCTAAATAAAAAAGTCCAACTAGAGCGCGCCCTAGGACAAACCATTCAAAACAACCAGCAACGGATCCATCGCGCGCAACTGCGCTTAGGCTTGTTAGACCCTAAGTTAGTCTTGCAGCGCGGGTTTGCCTGGTTAAGCGACGAAAAAGGCCAAGCAGTCAGCTCCATAAACCAAGCGAAAGTGGGCCAGCCCGTGCGCGCAACCCTTGCCGATGGCGTGGTTGATTTAACCGTGTCATCTAAAAGCCCCAATTAGTTTTTACAATTCAACTTTTCACCCAAGAGGATTTCATGGAACACACACTCCCAGCTTTGCCCTACGCAATCGACGCTTTGGCCCCCCACTATTCAAAAGAAACCCTAGAGTTTCACCATGGCAAGCACCACAACGCCTATGTGGT
>SYDB01000178.1 GCA_005786815.1 Burkholderiales bacterium | reverse complement strand
AGGAAAACGTACAGGGGGCGCAGCGCTGGCTAAATAGACTTTGCGTGCGCCAGCGTCGCGTGCCATTTGCACGATTTCGCGACTGGTGGTGCCACGCACGATCGAATCATCGACCAACAACACATTGCGGCCTTTAAATTCACTCGCAATCACATTGAGTTTTTGTCGCACCGATTTTTTTCGCACCCCTTGGCCCGGCATGATGAAGGTGCGACCGACATAACGGTTTTTGACAAAGCCTTCCCGATAAGGAACCCCCAATAAATGCGCAAGTTGCGTGGCACTAGGCCGGCTAGATTCAGGAATTGGAATGATCACATCGATTTCATTCGGCGGCACGGTGGAGACCACGCGCTTGGCCAAGGTCTCGCCTAAGTTCAAACGCGCTTGGTAAACCGACATGCCATCCATCGTCGAGTCAGGTCGGGCCAAATACACAAATTCAAAAATGCAGGGTTTGAGTTGGGGAGCGTCTGCACATTGCTTGATATTCAACTTACCTTGTAGGTCAATATAAATCGCTTCACCGGGCGCAATATCGCGCTCAAACACATGACCCGTACCTTCCAAAGCAACCGACTCACTAGCCACCATATAAGTGCCGTCCTTGCCTCGACCCATACACAAAGGGCGAATACCAAAAGGGTCACGAAATGCCAGTACCCCGTGGCCCGCGATCATGGCCACGACGGCATACGAACCTTGCACACGCCTATGCACGCGACGCACAGCTTCGAATACATCGGCAGGGTTGAGCGTTAACCCACGGGTGGTTTTTTCTAACTCGTGCGCCAACACGTTGAGTAGGACTTCTGAATCGCTCTCTGTATTGATATGGCGATGGTCTTGTGAAAACAACTCGGCCTTCAATACATGCGCATTGGTCAAGTTTCCGTTGTGTACCAACACCAAACCAAACGGCGCATTGACATAAAAAGGTTGCGCCTCTTCTTCACTAAACGCATTGCCCGCCGTGGGGTAACGCACTTGGCCCAATCCATTGTTACCAGGCAATGCGCGCATATTGCGTGTGCGAAACACATCACGCACCATACCTTTTTCTTTATGCATGAAAAATTTACGGTCTAACTGCGTCACGATACCCGCAGCATCTTGGCCACGGTGCTGTAACAGCAACAAGGCGTCATAGATCAATTGGTTCACTGGTGCGTTGCTAGCAACGCCGACGATTCCACACATTAGGTGATGTACTTTCCAAAGTCTGCCGGCAACGCCGGCTTACACACATGCAAAAGCGCTTTCAACCATTTCGCACCTTGGGCTTGTTGCCAAGCCTCAGATTCACGCATCGGCGTCATACCCACCAGCACGGTGGCAGCCATCAAAATCACAATGCCGCGCAAAGCTCCGAACAGACTACCGAACAATCTATCTAGGACACCAAGCCCTACGACCGACAACATTTTTTTGATCACGCCCGTGATGAGCACTTGCGCGATCAACACCCCCATAAATACCACCACGAATCCCGCGGCGTAACGCAACATTTCGCTGCTGCCTTCCATCGGCAACCATTGCGCCATGCTGGGGGCGTAATACTGCGCCAAATAAAAGGCTGCAACCCAGCCCGCGAGTGACAACACCTCTTGCACAATGCCACGCCACAGGCCTAAGACCATCGAAAAGCCCAATACGGCCAGCAGAATCCAGTCCACAGACCCTAGCGCTTGCATCACGTAATCACAGCGTCAAGACTTGCGGCTGCAATTGCAACTGCTTGATCTTGTTAGCTATTTTTTCGGCTTCGTCTTTGCTGGCAAAAGGGCCAACGCGTACACGCGTGCGCGGGCCTTCTTTGGTGTTTGCCACATTGGTGTAAGTCTTGAAGCCCGCTTTTTCAAGCTTGAGACGTACTTCCTTGACTTTGACGTCTTCGGCGAATGCTCCAATTTGCACTACAAAGCGAGGGCCCTCCACTGCAGCGTTAACTGTTGGCGTAACCACTACTGCAGGCTCTGGGGTTTTAGCTGGTTCAGCTGCTTTTGTAGATATTGGTGGAGGGACTGGAGTCGTGGCAAGTGCCGTCTGACTTGCTGCTGGCGTTGGGGTTTCTTCTTTCTTAGCAGAGGCCACCACTTCTTCTTTTGGACTCAAGGCGGCATCTGTTGCCAACGGGGCTTGCTTGGTAGCTGAACTGGCAGACACCATTGGCTTAGTTTTGATGCGGTCAGGAATATCGACCGCGATGTCCACAGAGACTGGCCGAGGTTGGGTATCAAAAACCAAGGGGAATCCAACAACGCCGATGATGACCAACACCGTGGCACCGATCAACCGATGGCGGGCACGGCGACGTAAAACTTCTACGCTTTCTGCGGGCGAGTTGCTGAAGTTGCTGGCAGCGTCCCCAGCGGTTTGTCCTGGTAGTCGAAACTTAAAAAAAGCCATGGATTGGGGTCTCAGGAACTCAAATGCGGGGCATCCAAACGGGGTATTCCGTCCTTTAAAACACCCCCGACCGTGTAGAACGATCCGAAGACGACGATTCTATCAGCGGGGTCTGCCGCAGCGACTGCCGCTTCAAACGCTTCTTTGGGGTCTTTGAAGACGCTGGATGTGACGTTTTTTCTATTATTGGTTTGCTGCCATTGCTTTTGTAAATCTTGTGCGCTGGAAGCGCGTGCCGTCGGCAAATCGCAGAAATACCACCGTTCTACCAAGACCCCTACCCGCGCCATGATGGCGGAGACATCTTTATCGGCCATCGCCCCAAACACCGCATGGGTCGTGGGATAAAAGCCCATCGCGTCTAAGTTTTCACTCAACGCGGCAACCGCATGCGGGTTATGCGCCACATCGAGCACCAGAGTAGGTTGCCCAGGAATGATTTGGAAACGGCCGGGCAGCTCAACCATGGCCAAACCGTTGCGGATGGCCTGCGCGGTCACAGGGAGGCGATCACGCACGGCCTCAAGTGCAGCTAGCACGCCGCTGGCATTGATTAACTGGTTGGCTCCGCGCAATGCTGGATAAGCCAAACCGCTGTAACGACGCCCTCTACCCGCCCAAGCCCACTGCGGTTTGTCGCCGGTGAAATTGAAGTCTTTGCCAAATTGCCAAAGATCTGCACCGATAGAGGCCGCATGCGCCAAAACGCTTTCAGGCGGAACTGGGTCACTGACGACAACAGGTTTTCCCGAACGCATGATGCCGGCCTTTTCAAACCCAATGGACTCGCGGTCTGGCCCCAACAACTCGGTGTGGTCTAAATCAATGCTGGTGATCACAGCGCAATCTGCATCGACGACATTCACGGCATCTAATCGGCCACCTAAGCCCACTTCCAAAATGGCAACATCTAAATTCGCTTCTGCCATCAAACTCAATATAGCCAAGGTGGTGAATTCAAAATAAGTCAGGCTGATTTCAGAACCTTGGCAACGCGCATCCTCGACCTTCTTGAAGTGTGGCAACAAATCATCCGGCTGCACGGTTTCACCGTGGATACGGCAACGTTCTTGAAAATGCACCAAGTGCGGCGAGGTGTAGACCCCCGTGCGATAACCCGCTTGCAACAAACAAGCTTCCAACATGGCGCAAGTAGACCCTTTGCCATTGGTGCCCGCCACAGTGATGACGCAGGCCTCGAAGCGCAAATCCAGTCGCCTCACGACTTCTTGCACCCGCTCTAAACCCATATCAATCGTATGGGGGTGCAAACGCTCGCAGTGCGCGAGCCAACTATCCAGTGAATTCATAGATGAATTGTCACCCACGTCAACCCAAGCTCTTGTGTAAGCGTTGATCACAAGCGTCTTACACACAAAGATTACACTCTATGTAATCAGT
>SYDB01000177.1 GCA_005786815.1 Burkholderiales bacterium | reverse complement strand
GAATTCAGCTTTGGTTGCGGTATCTACCGGCTTATTACAAGGCATGACCCGCGACGAGGTAGAGGCAGATTTAGGACATGAAATCGCCCATATCGCAAATGGTGACATGGTCACCCTCACCTTGATCCAAGGTGTACTCAATACATTTGTGGTGTTCTTAAGTCGCGTCATTGGCTACTTTGTTGACAGCCTCACGCGCAGCAAAGACGATGAGTCCAGTGGTCCTGGATGGGGCTATTACGTCACCAGCATCGTGCTCGACATTGTTTTAGGTTTTGTCGCCAGCATGATCGTGGCCTGGTTCAGCCGCCAGCGCGAATTCCGTGCCGATGAAGGTTCCGCCCAACTACTGGGACAAAAACAACCCATGATCAATGCGCTTGCGCGCCTCGGTCAAATGCAAGCAGGTACGCTGCCCGCGAGCGTGTCTGCGATGGGCATTACTGGCGATTTAAGCAAACTCTTTGCTAGTCACCCGCCTCTTGAAGAACGCATTGCTGCGCTTCAAGCGCCTAAATAAAACTTTATATCTTTTAAAAAATGGAACTCATCAGCTCCCCCGAAGCTTGGATAGCTTTTGCAACCTTGACTGCGTTGGAGTTGGTGCTGGGTATTGACAACATCATTTTCATTTCCATTCTTGTTGACAAACTTCCGTTAGAAAAACGTGAAATAGCCAGACGCATAGGCTTATTCATGGCTATGTTTATGCGCATTGGTTTGCTTCTCGTTTTATCTTGGATAGTTGGTCTTGTTGAACCTATGTTCTCTGTACTTGGCCATGACGTCTCTGGCCGAGACGCCATTCTGATCCTAGGTGGTTTATTCCTCCTTTGGAAAAGCACTACAGAGATCCACCAAACACTTGAAGGTGCCGGGGGACAACATGCTTCGCCATCTCGGCACACTCTCTTTTCTGTCATATTTCAAATCATGCTGATTGACTTAGTCTTTTCCCTAGATTCCATCATCACAGCCGTTGGCATGGTCGACCAAATTGAAATCATGATTGCGGCCGTGTTGACATCCGTCGGTCTCATGATGGTGTTTGCCCGTGGAATTGGCGAATTTGTGTCTAACCATCCCACCATCAAAATGCTCGCTTTGAGTTTCTTGGTTGTAGTGGGCATTGTGCGGATAGCAGAAGGTTTTGAGCACCACATTCCCAAAGGCTACATTTATTTTGCAATGGCATTTTCAGTTTGCGTTGAAATGCTCAATATCCGGCTGCGTAAAAAATCTAAATAGGCCGCGAGCGGTATGGCTAACTTAGTACGTAACTACATAAACCGATCCAATAACTTACGTGTGTGCCTATCTAGCGCCGGCAAGTCTCGGATTAAAAACTGCACGCCATGGGCATCGGCCACGATCAAGGTGTTGGTACTGAGTCGTTTGATATCTTCTTCGCCTTTGAGCACAAACGCAGTCGGTCCGCGGCTGGTTTGAACCCGCCAAGTACTGGGTGTAGAAAAACTATTCACACTATCTAGCCGCAAAATCTCTGGCATAAATTCACGCATTTGCAAGGCACGATCGATCGCCTGTTTGTTAGCGGGACTAACCGTCGAAAGGTCATGAATCCAAACCAACTCTTTTCCTTCCGCACCCAAAATCGAAATACTGTGATCTGGTTCAGCAATAGGAAAAGCACGAACCACTAAGGCCTTGGTATGAAGAGAATCGTCAGCCAAGCGCACAACAAGTTCACCCAATGGGTTGAAGCTTAAAGAGAATGCGTCACTCATACGGTGTCCTCTTTGCGTGAAATATCACCCAATTTCACACGGTCCGCCTCGGCATTTTTAGCCTGTGCTTCATACAAACGCCAATAAGCGCCCTGCTTGGCTATCAAGGTGTCATGGTTGCCCTCTTCCACCAACTCACCTTGTTCCAATACAACTAGTCGATCCGCTTTGTGCAATGTTGACAAACGGTGCGCAATGGCAATCGTAGTGCGACCATGCACCAAGTTGTCGAGTGCTTTTTGAATTTCTTGCTCGGTCTCTGTGTCGACGGATGCAGTGGCTTCATCCAAAATCAAAATACGCGGATTGATCAGCAAGGCACGCGCAATAGAAATGCGTTGACGCTCACCACCCGATAAACCTTGTCCGCGCTCTCCCACCAAAGAGTCATAACCTTGTGGCAGTCGCAAAATAAATTCATGCGCGTGGGCGGCACGCGCTGCGGCGACGATATCTTGGCGACTCGCATTAGGCTTGCCGTAAGCAATGTTGTCGGCAATCGTGCCAAAGAACAAATAGGGTTCTTGCAAAACCAAGCCGATATGGCTTCTGTAATCAGACAAAGCGATATTTCGAATATCGATGCCATCGACCTTGATAGCGCCTTCGCTGATATCGTAGAAACGGCAAATCAAATTCACCAAGGTACTTTTGCCAGAGCCACTTTGCCCGACCAAGCCAATCATCTCGCCAGGTTGTATGGACAGATTCAATCCACGAATCACAGCGCGGTTGCCGTAGCGAAAGCCCACATCTTGAATATCAATAAGTCCTCGTAAAGGGCTTGGTAGTTTTTGTGGGTGGGATGCCTCTGGCACGCTGGAGACGTGGTCCAAAATCTCAAAGATTCGTTTAGCACCCGCAGCTGCTTTTTGGGTGTGCGAAACAATACGGCTCATGTCATCTAAACGCGTGTAGAACCTTCCTATATAAGCCAAAAATGCAGTCAACACACCCACGGTAATTTGGTGGTGCGACACCAACCAAATACCAAAACCCCACACTACCAACAGACCAACTTCCGTCATCAAGGTAACGGTGGGCGAAAACAAAGACCAAACAAAATTAATACGATCATTGACAGCCATGTTGTGCTTATTAGCATCCCGAAACCGGTTTGCCTCACGCCTTTCTTGCGCAAAGGCTTTGACAACACGAATACCTGGAATAGTGTCAGACAACACATTGGTTAATTCCGACCAAACACGATCAATTTTTTCGAAACCGGTTCGTAATTTGTCGCGCACAACGTGTATGAGCCAAATAATGAATGGAAGAGGCAATAAAGTGGCGGCAGCTAAACGAACATCGATGCTCAACAAAATAACAGCAGTCATCAAAATCATCAAAATATCAGTAGCAAAGTCAAGAAGATGCACAGACAAAAAGACATTGATGCGATCTGTCTCGGCACCTATACGGTTCATCAAGTCACCTGTACGCCGACCACCAAAATACTCCAGAGACAAACGCATCAAGTGTTCATACGCTGTGGTGCGCAAGTCCGCACCAATCCGCTCAGACACCAAGGCCAAGATATAAGTCTTGGCCCATGCCAAGATCCAAGCCAAGGCCGCTGCCGCAAACAAACCGCCTAAATACAAAGCCACAAGGTCGTGGTCAATATCTTGGCCGTTTTGAAATGGAATCAAAACATCGTCCATCAACG
>SYDB01000176.1 GCA_005786815.1 Burkholderiales bacterium | reverse complement strand
CGACTTGTTAGCCGTTCAATCCACCCGCGAGGCGAAAAACGGCCAAATTGTGGTGGCACGCTTGGGCGATGACGTCACTGTGAAAAGGTTTGAACGTAAATCAGACCGCATTGAGTTGCACGCCGAAAACCCAGACTTTAAAACCATCATCGTGCAAAACGACGAACCTTTTGAAATCGAAGGCTTGGCTGTTGGCCTTATTCGTAACAATTTTCTGATGTAAAGAAAGCACCCCATGAACATCGCCTTTTTTAGCGCTTACCGCTTACTCAACCCCCTCAACTCTGCCTATCGCAGCTTTATGCCTGTCCAAGCGATGCAAAGTGCCCCTGTATTTGCAACGCCCATCCCTCTGCGCGTTGCACGCGTCATGGAAGCCCAACAAAACCGCCAAAGCGCCGGTCGAATGGTGATATCTGGTCGGATGGCTGATGTATGCGCTGAACTCGACCGATTAGCAGAGATCGAAAACAGACACTAAGCCCTTGCCCCTGAGTGGCAAGGCACAATTGGGGGATGAACATCATCATCCTTGACGACTACCAAGACGTCGTCAGAAAACTCAATTGCTCCAATAAGTTAGAAGCCTATCCAGCCAAGGTTTTCACCAACACGATTAAAGGTGTTGGTCAGTTGTCGGTCCGACTAAAAGACGCTGAAATCTTAGTGCTGATTCGTGAACGCACGCACATCACGCGTCAACTTATTGAAAAACTGCCCAAGCTCAAAATGATCTCGCAGACTGGCAAGATCGGAAGCCACGTGGATGTCACCGCCTGCACAGAGCGCGGTATTGTGGTGGCTGAAGGTGCTGGCTCTCCCGTTGCCCCTGCAGAGTTGACATGGGCCTTGATCATGGCTGCTATGCGCCGATTGCCCCAATACATAAACAATCTCAAACACGGTGCTTGGCAACAATCGGGTTTGAAATCAAGCGCTATGCCTACCAACTTTGCTTTAGGCCAAGTTTTGAAAGGCAAAACCTTGGGCATTTGGGGTTACGGAAAAATTGGCCAGCTATTGGCAGGTTACGGCAAAGCTTTTGGAATGCGGGTGTTGCTTTGGGGAAGCGAAGCATCGCGAGCCCTAGCCGTGGAGCATGGGTTCGAAGCAGCAGCAACCCGAGAAGAGTTTTTTACCCAATCCGACATCTTGAGCTTGCACCTTCGTTTGAATGACAGCACCCGAGGCATCGTCACGTTGGCAGACCTCCAAGTTATGAAAACCACGGCTTTGCTTGTCAACACATCACGCGCCGAACTATTGGCTCCAGACGCATTGATCGCTGGGCTCAACCGAGGCCGACCCGGTATGGCGGCCATAGACGTATTCGAGAGCGAACCCATCTTGCAAGGCCATGCTTTATTGCGTTTGGAAAACTGCATTTGCACCCCTCACATTGGCTACGTTGAACAAGAAAGTTACGAGCTGTACTTTGGGGCTGCGTTTGACAACGTAGTTAATTTCATCAAAGGTACCCCAACCAATATCGTCAACCCTGGCGCACTTCAAGTTCGCAGATAAAAAGAGATGCATCGTCTCTCGCCGGTGGCGGGAGGTTAATCGCACAATGACATATGGACCAGTTGCATTGGTTTGCCTTGGGTGGCGTTATGTTATCGATAGTAACCAGCCTGTTGGCAGCGCATGCCACGCATCGTTTTAGAAAATTTCTTTAAATCTAAAACTGCCCTTGTCCTCGGTCATAAGGCTAAAAGGGCTCAGCGATAATTCCTTCATGAAATCTACTTTTCAAACTGTTGGCGTTGTAGGGACTGGTGCCATGGGACAAGGGATCGCTCAAATCTCAGCGCAAGCTGGCAGTCTTGTCAAACTGTATGACGTGCAAGCGCAGGCCGTGGCCAAAGCCTCCAAAAATATTCAACAGCAGTGGGACAAACTGCTAGAGAAAAACCGATTTACCTTAGAACAAGTTACGCAATTTAAAGCCAATCTTCAAAGTGCCGGTCAGTTAAGCGACTTGAGCGACTGCGATTTGGTGATTGAAGCCATTGTTGAACGCCTAGACATCAAAAAATCATTCTTTGCTGAACTCGAACAATTGGTGGACCCCAGCGCAGTGCTGGTAACCAACACATCGTCCCTCTCAGTCACTGCAATCGCTGCAGCCCTCAAGCGCCCAGAGCAATTTGCTGGTTATCACTTCTTCAACCCCGTTCCCCTGATGAAAGTGGTGGAAGTCATTGCCGGCCTTAAAACCAACCCCAGCGTTTGCACAAGATTGAGCGACTATGCCAAGCAAATGGGCCACAAAGCGGTTAATGCCCAAGACACACCGGGTTTCATCGTGAACCATGCGGGACGTGGTTACGGCACGGAAGCGCTGCGTATCGTGTCCGAAGGGATTGCAGATTTCGCCACTATTGACCGCATTTTGAAAGACCAAGCTGGTTTCAAACTCGGGCCCTTTGAGCTTATGGACTTAACTGCCCTGGATGTCTCGCATCCAGTCATGGAATCCATTTACCAGCAGTACTACGAAGAGCCTCGCTACCGTCCGAGTGTTATCACCGCACAGCGCTTGGCGGGCGGTGTGCTCGGCAAAAAAGTCGCAGATGGTTTCTACAAGTATGAAAACGGTGTAGCGCAAATCCCTGCTGAACCACCCATCCCCGAAGTCCACGAAATGCCACCAGTCTGGGTGTCAACCCGCGCGGTAAGGCGTGCTGAACTGCTGCTACTGCTTAAGAACTTGGGCGCCAAGATTGAAACTGGTGCTTCTCCATCTGCGCAAGCGCTGTCCATCGTGGCGCCACTGGGCTTTGATGTCACTACCGTTGCGATCGTCGAACGTTTGGACCCTGCGCGCACCGTCGGTATTGATTTTTTAATCGACGACAAGTTGACCAAGCGCCGTGTGCTTGCCACCAACCCCGCGACACGTGTTGATATGCGCGAAGCAGCGCATGCATTGTTTGCTCGCGACGGTAAAGCCGTCAGCGTTATCCGTGACAGCGGTGGGTTTGTGACCCAGCGGGTCGTTGCCAATATCGTCAATATTGCCTGCGATATTTGCCAGCAAGGCATTTGTAGCCCTCAAGATTTAGAAACTGCAGTGACTTTGGGTCTGGGATATCCGATGGGCCCTTTGGCTATGGGTGATTTGTATGGACCCACAGAAATTCTGGAAGTGCTTTTCAATGTGCAAACCGTTTACGGTGACCCACGCTATCGCCCAAGCCCATGGTTGCGCCGTCGCGGCGCCATTGGTTTGAGTTTGACCCACATCGAGCAATAAATGATTGGGCAACTCAAAAGTGCAGTGCACGGTCAAACGCTGGTTTTGACCATCTCCAACCCAACGCTTCGCAATGCCTTAGGCCCTGAAATCTATACCGCTGGCATCGAAGCTTTGAATGCCGCCGAAGGCAATCCTGAGATACGTAGCGTCATCATCACGGGTGAAGGCGCGCACTTTTGTGCAGGCGGAAATCTGCAACGCTTATTGGCGAACCGTGAACAACCCACGGAAGTTCAAGCGCAAAGCATTGATGGATTGCATACCTGGATAGAAGCCATTCACACCTTTCCCAAACCCGTCATTGCCGCGGTCGAAGGCGCTGCCGCGGGTGCAGGTTTCTCTTTAGTGTTGATGTGCGATCTGGTTGTAGCTGCAAGAGACAGTATTTTTATCATGGCCTACAGCAGCATTGCTTTATCTCCTGACGGAGGCGGAAGTTGGAACTTGTCTCAAGCCTTACCTCGCCAATTGGCCGCAGAACTCATGTTGTTGGGCGAGCGAATTAGCGCGGAACGCCTCCATGCTTTGGGTAGCGTGAATCGTTTGGTGGAATCGGGAACCGCTTTGACACAGGCACTAGATTTAGCTGAACGTATCAATGCGCGTGCGCCCAATGCTATGCAAAGCATCAAAGAGTTGATCAATGATGCACCGACCCAGAGCCTCCATGTCCACTTAACCCAAGAACGCAACCACTTTGTAAAAAACTTACACCACGCTAACGCGGGGCTTGGCATTTCTGCCTTTTTGAACAAAGAAAAACCCACCTACAAGTAAGCCCACCCCCGTTTTACGCTAGGGTCGCTTCGTGTAAGAGGTCTCCCTCGCGACAATGAATCAATTTGAGGTCACACACAAGACAGGCTATGGAAGAACCCATTCTTACTATCGAAGAACGCGAGTCAATCAACGCCGGCCGTTGGTTCTCATCCCTTTCACCTTCACTTAGACACGACATTCTTAGATGCGCTTACGCCAAACGATGCAAAGACGGCGAATTAATCGCGGCGCGTGGAGACCCGCCCGAAGAGTGGATGGCGTGCGCCAAAGGCGCAGTGCGGGTGAGTTCGACATCGCTATCGGGCAAGCAAATCACTTTCACCTACGTGGAACCAGGCATCTGGTTCGGCGACGTGGCCATACTGGACGGCGATCGTCGAACCCACGATGTCTACGCGCATGGCGAGACAACAATTTTGTGCGTTGCCAAAGCCGACTTTCAAAAAATACTCAGCCAACACGTCGAGTTTTACGAAGCCATGTTGCGCTTACAAGCCAGACGCATTCGCCAATTGTTTGGCTTGGTGGAAGATCTCAACACCCTGCCTCTGCGTTCGCGCTTGGCCAAGCAGTTATTGCATCTCGTGCGCAGTTACGGAGTACCTTCGCTCTCAAACGGCGAGGAAATTCGTATCGGTCTGCATTTAGCGCAAGAAGAACTGGCCCAGTTGTTGGGAGCGTCGCGCCAACGTGTCAATCAAGAACTCAAAGCGATGGAGCGCGAAGACGCGATTCGGATCGAGCCAGGTGGTTTGGTCATCCGCAACCGCGATGCACTTTTGCGCATCAGCGAGGCCGACCATTGAAAGGGCTCACTCAATGAGTCGCTACGAGAACTTCGAAGGCACTAAGGCAGTTAGTGGCGCGCACCAGTTTGATGAATCAGCTTTCCAAGCTTGGCTGAGCCAACATTTGCCTGGTTTCAAAGGCCCGTTGACCTTAGAAATGTTCAAAGGCGGGCAATCCAATCCCACCTACAAACTCGTTACACCGTCGCAAAGTTATGTGATGCGTGCCAAGCCTGGCCCTGTTGCCAAACTACTGCCTTCAGCGCATGCAGTCGAGCGTGAATTCAAAGTCATGCAAGGTCTACAAAACACCGATGTGCCCGTCGCCAAAATGCATGTGTTGTGTGAAGACGAGTCTGTCATTGGTCGTGCGTTCTATGTCATGCAGTTTGTCCAAGGCCGCGTGTTGTGGGACCAGACTTTGCCCGAATTGAGCAATGCGCAACGTGCTGGTATTTACGACGAAATGAACCGAGTCATTTCAGCGCTGCACAAGGTCGCCTACAAAGAATGCGGCTTGGCGGATTACGGCAAACCTGGCAATTACTTTGAGCGTCAAATTGGTCGCTGGAGTAAGCAATATGTTGCGTCTGAAACCCAATCCATTGCAGAAATGAACAACCTGATGCAATGGCTGCCAGCGAATATGCCTGCAAGTGCATTGGATGCTTCTAAAGTCAGCATCGTGCATGGGGACTATCGTTTAGACAATCTGATATTCCATCCCACCGACAACAAAGTCATGGCCGTGTTGGACTGGGAACTCTCCACCGTTGGTCACCCATTGGCCGACTTCAGTTACCACTGTATGGCGTGGCACATACCACCAGGTACTTTTAGAGGCATTGGTGGTGTTGATGTTGCTGCTATTGGCATCCCCACTGAATCTGAATATATTCACAAGTACTGTGACCGCACAGGCTTGGCAACGCCCAGCGATTTAAAAACCGATTGGAATTTTTATCTGGCTTACAACATGTTTCGCATTGCTGCCATTTTGCAAGGCATTGCCAAACGTGTGGAAGCAGGAACCGCGTCTAGCGAACAAGCTAAAACCTCTGGTGCTGGCGCCCGACCCATGGCTGAATTGGCCTGGAAATTTGCACAACTCGCTTAAATACACACATCACTCTAGGAGCTCTTCATGAATTTCGACTACACCGATAAAGTCAAGGATATGCAAGCACGCTTGCTCGCCTTCATGGACGCGCATATTTATCCCAACGAAAAAAGATTTTTTGCTGAAATCGCAGAAAACCGCGCCAAAGGCAATGCATGGATCCCCACAAAAATTGTGGAAGAACTCAAACCCAAAGCCAATAAAGCTGGTTTATGGAATTTATTTTTACCCCACAGCAAGCGCGCACCCCAAGGCTTGACCAATTTGGAATACGCACCTTTGTGCGAAATCATGGGACGCGTGCCGTTTGCGGCTGAGATATTTAATTGTTCAGCACCTGACACAGGCAATATGGAAACACTAGAGCGTTATGCCAGTGAAGAGATCAAAGACCAGTGGCTAGAGCCATTGTTGCGCGGCGAAATACGCTCCGCGTTCTTGATGACGGAGCCTGCTGTCGCGTCTTCTGACGCTACCAATATCCAGTGCAGCATTAAACGCGAAGGAAATGAATACGTCATCAATGGTTTGAAGTGGTGGAGTTCTGGCGCGGGTGACCCACGTTGCGCCGTCTACATTGTGATGGGTAAAACAGACCCTGAAGCACCTCGCCATTCACAACAAAGCATGATCGTCGTACCTGCCAATACACCTGGCATCAAAATTTTGCGCCCACTCACTGTGTTTGGGTATGACGATGCACCCCACGGTCACATGGAAGTTGAATTGAAAAACGTTCGCGTTCCTGTGGGTAACTTAATGCTGGGCGAAGGCCGTGGATTCGAAATCGCACAAGGCCGCTTAGGCCCAGGACGCATTCACCATTGCATGCGAACCATCGGTATTGCTGAGCGCGCTTTGGAACTCATGTGCAAACGTCTCAATACCCGCGTTGCATTTGGTAAGCCAGTCTCCAGCCAAGGTGTGTGGCACGAGCGTATTGCCGATGCACGTATCATGATTGAACAAGCGCGCTTACTGACACTCAAAGCGGCTTACATGATGGACACCGTCGGTAACAAAGTTGCTAAATCAGAAATTGCGATGATCAAAGTGATTGCACCTAATATGGCAACGCAAATCATTGACTGGGCGATTCAGGCCCATGGTGGTGGTGGTGTCAGCGATGACTTCCCCCTCGCCTACGCCTATGCCCACCAACGCACATTGCGTTTGGCGGATGGTCCGGATGAAGTGCACCGTAACTCGATTGCTAAGCTCGAATTAGCGCGCCACATTGCAACGATGCCGCATGATGTTGAAATGCCAATTACGAGAGGAACTTAATCATGATTGACGTCTATTCTTGGGCCACGCCCAACGGGCATAAAGTGCACATCATGTTGGAAGAATGTGGCTACCGCCTTGGTAAGGATTGGTTAGCGCACCCCATCAATATTAGTAATGGCGACCAATTTGAGGCTGGGTTTTTAAAAATAAGCCCAAATAACAAAATACCAGCGATGGTTGACCCAAATGGGCCAAATGGAGAGCCCATTAGTTTGTTTGAGTCGGGCGCTATTCTTTTGTACTTGGCATCTAAAACTGGCAAGTTCTTACCCAAGGGAGACCGTGCAAAGTTTGAAGTTTTGCAATGGCTGATGTTCCAAATGGGTGGTGTGGGACCCATGCTCGGTCAAAACCACCATTTCAGACAGTACGCACCAGAAAAAATTGAATATGCCGTAAACCGCTATACCAACGAAGCCAAACGTTTGTATGGTGTGATGGACAAACAACTAGCCTCGACTAAATTTATTGCTGGTAATGCATACAGCATCGCCGATATGGCCATATTCCCCTGGCTGCGCAATTGGCAGAACCAAGGCATGGACTGGGCTGATTACCCAAACTTGAAAAAGTGGTTTGATGTGATCGCTGCAAGACCTGCCGTGCAACGCGGTGTTGAAGTATTGGCAAATTTGCGCAAACCTATACAAAACGACCCGAAAGCCAATGAAATGTTGTTTGGATCAACGCAATATAAATCTAGATAAATTTTTCTCGATTTCTAGGTTTAAACGTAAAACTAGTCATTCCAAATGCAACAAATATTTTGGAAAGATTCGCGATTACCTAAAACAAGAGTCGAAAGCTGGGGAAACGACCGACTAACTCGCTGCTTTGTAGAACGCCCCACAAGCTTTTTGTCCTTGCTGCAAACTGCAGTGTCGAAACATGGAAGCCGAAAAGCTCTCGTATTTGAATCGCAGCGCTGGACTTACCAAGAGGTTTGGAGTTCTGTAGAGCGTTACGCGCAAGTTCTGCATAACTTAGGTCTAAGACCGCAGGACAGAGTGGTTCTATTTGTTAGCAATCGCTCTGAGTTCTTTTTCTTATTGTTTGCCATTCAGTATCTTGGCGCAATTGCAGTGCCAGTGGGTATTCGCGAGCAACGCCCAGGACTGACTTACATCATGAATCAATGCAAAGCCAAGGCTGTTGCGTTTGATGAAAGTTTGGCAGATCGTATTCCTTTTCAATCAGACGTTCCATCTTTGGAACACCGTATTTGTATTGATGGCGATGTCTATACGCAGTCACGCAATTACTTGCAAACGGCTGCGTTACCTAGCTTATTGAATCAGCCATTCAAAATTGATGTCCCAGCTTATTCGGCAAATGAATTTGATGTGGCGGTGATTCTTTATACATCTGGCACCACAGGTAATCCCAAGGGCGCCATGATCACGCATGCCAACATCGCTCATTCGGTGATGCATTACCAATACGGTATGCAATTAACTGAAAACGATTCCTCTATCTTGGCCGTTCCTGCCAGCCATGTCACAGGATTGATCGCTAACATCGCCACCATGGTGAATGTCGGCGGCGCCACATTGATCATGCGTGAATTTAGGGCAAAGCAGTTCTTAGATTTCGCCACGCAAGAAAATATGACGCACACGCTCATGGTGCCAGCCATGTACAGCCTGTGCTTGTTAGAACCCACCTTCAGCGCTGATGCATTAGGGCACTGGCGCATTGGTGGCTATGGTGGCGCACCTATGCCTGTTGCTGTGATTGAGCAATTAGCCAAATATTTACCCAATTTGGATTTGCGCAATGCCTATGGAGCGACAGAAACCACCTCTCCGGTCACATTAATTCCTGCTGGCATGAATGACGCACATTTGGACAGTGTTGGTCGAGTTTTGCCATGTGCTGATGTGCGCATCATGAACGATGCGGGGCAAGAAGTTCCATTTGGTGAAACAGGAGAACTTTGGATCAATGGCCCCATGGTGGTGCCTGGATATTGGGATAACCCAGCTGCCACAGCCCAGTCTTTTACTGCAGGCTATTGGCACTCTGGTGATTTGGGTTGTATGGACGAAGAAGGTTTCGTCAAAATATTCGACCGCAAAAAAGACATGCTCAACCGAGGTGGTTTCAAGATCTACTCGGTTGAAGTTGAGAACTGCTTAATGGGAATACCAGGCGTGCTAGAAGCGGCCATTGTTGGTAAGCCTTGCCCTGTTTTAGGGGAACGGGTGCATGCTTTTATCTATGCGCCTAATCAGGCTATGTCACAAGAAATCGTCACCGCGCATTGCACACAAGCTTTGGCAGATTACAAGGTGCCGGAGACGATTACTTGGTTAGAAACTCCGTTGCCTCGGAACGCGAACGGGAAGGTGATGAAGAGGCAGTTGCGGTTGAACTTTTAGCTATCTAACGTAACTTTGATAACTGACTTTGCGTAAGCACCATTGGTCGTGCATGTTCCATTTGAAATATAAAGAACATTACCGTTGATGGCCAATCCCACTGGTCCGCACAACATGCTGCTAGTAGATGTTCCACTTAGGAAGGTAGTCACTGCAGTTGCGTTACCTGAGCTGTCATAGGTGATTTTTAAAATACTACTGTCTGTGTCACCAGCAGTTGTTCCTGTGTTGGCAACATAGACTTCTTTATAAGTTGATCGGACTGCTATTCCAATCGGATTATTAAACAATGAAGATGTTGCAAAAGCAGAGGCCGTATAGGGAGAAGCAGTAGATATCTTCCAAACTCCGGCAGTGCCACCGCTATACCTAGTCACAAACATATAGCCTAGCGAACTTTCATATGCAAGACCGCTAGGTTTTGAACCAACAGTTACTGATGCAACCACAGAAGTATAGGATCCGATGTTATAAATCACAACTCCATCTGCGTATGTGCCGCTGCCCACATCAGAGATGAAGACTCTTGAATTAGTACTATCGATACCAACACCATACGGACTTGAAAGTGCAGTCACTACTGGTGTTGTACTTGAAGTTAAGTTAATCAATCCCGAATTACCGCCAACCGTATCTGTTGCGACTGTGAATACATTGCTGTTAAAAACGGAAACAGAAAATGGCCACTTTATGGATGTACCTATAGATGAGACATAGGCGCCAGATGTATCAAACTTATAAATCTTTCCACCACTTGAAGTTGTTTGATCGGCATCTGTAGAGTTGACTACGTACAAGTAAGTGCCGTCAAAAAACATTTGCCTAAGATAACCAAGAGATACGACATTACTTATAGTCGAGCTATTTATGAAAACTGATGGCGAAGCGGTATATGTACTGCTAGAACTAGAAGATCCGCCGCCGCCGCCTCCACAACCACTCAAAAACAGTAGCGCCCAGCATAAAAGAAATTTGGATAAATTAGTTCGCATAAGTACTAGGATCGACCAACCGCCCTCTTTCTAGAGCAACTTGAAACCCGTAGGCTGTTACTGATAAAGTTATCCCTGTTCCAACCGACCTGTCTAATGCCATGTTTAATAAGTTTTGCATCTTGATTTGCTTGTTTATTTCCTTTTGGAGTCAAGCTCAAGCGCAAACTAAGGTTGAGCCCCCGAATGCCTCTCGAGCCATTTTGGCCAGACCGCCACAAAGCGGAAAAGAACCTATGCTGCTCTTAGGGCCCAAGAAAAAGCCCTACTCCGAGCCACTACTCAACACCACCAAAATGGACTACTACGACTGCGATGGCATTGTCGCACCTTGGTTCCGCGAGCTGGTAGTCGCTGAAATGAACTATTTCGCAGAATTGAACGAGTTGCCCTTCGTTAAGGGCGATGCCTGTGTCGTTAGCATTGGAACTTCCCGTAGTTTGACGCCAGGACGCGTCAGCATTCATCTTTATACAAACGCTACGCGTCTCAAAGCCTGTGTGCATAACGAACAATGCCCTGTATTTCGCAGTATCAGTCTCATTCCTAAGGGCGAAGTGCTTTATCGCTCCTATTTTCTGTCAGAT
>SYDB01000175.1 GCA_005786815.1 Burkholderiales bacterium | reverse complement strand
TGGCGCGCCGATTGCTCAACCTCAGCCGCAGGCACCAAGTTAGCAAACGCAGACTCTTTGCCGACCTCGACACCTTCGCGCGCAAGAACAGGCACTAGAGCGAATACGCCCGTTGTAACCAACGCAATCCATAAAAACGCATTTTTTAAACGCATAAGCATTCCTTAAACCATTACCCTCAAAATAGGGGCTATGAACGATACAACAAGTCCAGCCGCGTCAACCTTCACTAAACCTAGTTGGCGCGACGCTTGGAATGTCTATTTAGAGCCCGCCTCTTGGCGCATGTTGTTTTTGGGGTTTTCTGCAGGCTTGCCATTGTTACTGGTATTGGGCACTTTGAGTTTTCGCCTTCGAGAAGCGGGAATTGACCGCAGCACGATTGGGTTTTTAAGTTGGGTAGGGTTGGTCTACGGCTTTAAATGGATGTGGGCGCCTTTGGTCGACCGACTCCCACTGCCATTGCTCACCAAACTACTAGGGCGCAGACGCAGTTGGTTGATGTTTGCACAATGCTTGGTCATAGTCGGCTTGGTAGGCATGGGATGGTGTGATCCACAAAGTAATTTAGAGCCCGTTGTGTGGTTCGCATTGTTAGTGGCGTTTGGATCGGCCACCCAAGATATTGCCCTAGATGCTTTTCGTATTGAGTCTGCTGATACGCAACACCAAGCCGCATTGGCTGCGACTTACCAAACGGGGTATCGCTTAGCCATGATTTGGGCGGGTGCGGGCGTGTTGTGGGTGGCGGCGCGTGCTTCAGTTCTGCCGGTCGCTCCAGTCGATGTTGCAGCAAGTGTTTATCAGCACCTGGCTTGGCAAACCGCTTACTGGGTGATGGCTGCGTCGATGGGCGTGGGGTTGCTCACTGTATTGTTTTCTTCAGAGCCTTTGGCCATTGAATTACCTCCTGCGCGCAACGCCAAAGAATGGCTGCAATCTGCCTTGGTCGAGCCATTTGCAGATTTCATTCGCCGTTACCAATGGCAAGCGGTGATCATTTTGTTGTTGATCGCCATCTACCGCATCAGCGATGTAGTGATGGGCATCATGGCCAATCCGTTTTATGTGGATATGGGATACACCAAAGACGAAGTGGCAGCGGTCAGTAAAGTGTTTGGGGTCATCATGACTTTGGTCGGCGCATTCATTGGTGGTGTTTTGTCCATGCGTTTTGGCGTGATGCGCATTTTGATGTTGGGCGCTGCGTTGAGTGCGGCGACCAATTTGCTGTTCGCTTGGCTTGCTGGTGTGGATCATGATTTAACCGCCTTGATTTGGGTGGTCTCTGCCGATAACTTAGCCAGTGGCATCGCTTCTGCGGCGTTCATCGCCTATTTATCAGGGCTCACCAATGTGAATTACTCGGCCACGCAATACGCCTTGTTCAGCTCGATGATGTTACTCGCACCTAAATGGCTAGCGGGTTTCTCTGGCGTATATGTTGACGCACACGGCTACGCGGCATTTTTTAATAGCACCGCATTGCTTGGCATACCAGTTTTATTGTTGGTATGGCTCGCCGCGCGTCAAAGCAAAGCGTAAACGCGCTCGGCTTGCACATCTTCTAAACACCGCGTGTGTCCTAACGGGCACGTGCGTTCATAACAAGGTGCACAGGCCAATGGCGGTTGGTATTTGGGGTCCACACGCAACCACACCACACGGGCTTTGTCATTCAAAGGCGGCGTGTGGTCAGGGCTGGATGAACCAAACACCGCCACTTGCGGCACACCCATCGCCGCAGCGACGTGCATCAAACCAGAATCGTTACTGACCACACGAAACGCGCCGCTGATTAACGCAAAAGCTTGCATCAAATCCGTTTCACCTGCCAAGTTGTGGCAGCGACCACTTTGTTTGGCATTGGCCTCAGTTGCGATGTCCGCACAAAACGCGCGGTCTTGTGGGCCACCTAACAAGATGATCGGACTGTCGACCATGCCTGCCAATTCAGCAAAGTGCCTGGCAGGCCAACGCTTGGCAGGACCGTATTCAGCGCCTGGCGCAAACACCACATAGCTGTTGCGCGCCAAGGTCGGCAAGTCGGGGCGCTTGGCCAATCGCTCTAAGGCTTCGTCTATCGCTTGCGGCGGCACTTGCAGCACGGGTCGTAAATCGCCCGTGAGTTTCATAGGCTGGTTGTTTTGTCCAACCAAACTCAATGCTGCGTACCACTCCACCATGGGCGGGCGCGCTTCTGACGAAGGGTTATCAAGTCGATCGGTCAAAACACCGTAACGCGCTTCGCCGGTATAGCCAATACGCTGAGGGATGTTTGCGATCCACGGAATCAGCGCGCTCTTAAATGAGTTGGGGCAAACATAGGCTTTCTCAAAGCGCCCACGCAACGAGCGCGCGAGCTTCCACCGCTCAAAAAAATGCAACCCGCCATGCTGAAAAGGCAACTCCAAGACTTCGAACACACTGGGCATGGCGCGATAAACCGGCGCGATAGACGACATCGCCGCGACGGTTAAGCGTTCACCGCGCGCCGCGAGGCGTCGCATAAGGGGTTCGGTCATCACCGCATCCCCAATCCACTGGGGGGCAATGACTAAGGCTTGTTTAGTGGTGGTTGCCAACGTGTTCGCCGGCTGCGAGTTTGAAAGTGGTGCCGCAATAGGGGCACTTGGCTTCGCCAGATTTGGCTACGTCTAAATAGACCTTGGGATGGCTGCTCCACAAAGCCATGTCGGCTTTGGCGCTGGGGCAAAACACGCCGCCATGGCCATTGAGGTCTTTGGCTAAAAGCTCGACGGTGTTACTCATGGCTTAAACCTTGGCCAACCAATGTGCGTACTTAGGATTGCGGCCATTGACGATGTCAAAGAAAGCGCTTTGGATTTTTTCAGTGATCGGTCCGCGGCTGCCTACGTAATCGTCTTTGCCCATAGGAATACGGTCGAGTTCGCGAATTGGCGTGACTTCTGCGGCGGTACCGGTAAAGAAAGCCTCGTCGGAGATATACACCTCATCACGGGTGATGCGCTTTTGCACGACTTCAATGCCAAGATCTTGTGCAATATGGAACACGGTATTGCGGGTGATGCCGCTCAATGCGCCAGCCGAAAGGTCTGGCGTGTAAATCACACCGTTTTTAACAACGAAGATGTTCTCTCCCGCGCCTTCTGAAACAAAACCAGAGGTATCCAACAACAAGGCCTCGTCGTAACCTTCGTCG